>NZ_CP111048.1 GCF_026250525.1 Chondrinema litorale | reverse complement strand
GGATTAGCAAGAATCTGTTTAAGATAGTTGCTAATCGGAAGTTCTTTGATTTGATAGAGTGTTGTTTTCAACTGTTTTGCAAGGAGTTTCAGCCCTATCCAAGCCTGGTAGCAGCAAGCTAGATGGTTCCTCTGGGAGATTGCCTTTCGGCATTGGCACTTCTCAGAGCCTGTAAGCTGTTTGTATTCCCTGTGGAACTGCTCAATCTGCCATCTGATCTGGGATTCGTTTTCGGCCTCAAATACATTCATCCTGTCCGATAGATCATTTGTGATCACCCATTCAATGTCCCCGTTTAGGGAGACTATCTTGAATAATTTGACGGGGTAAGGGTATTTTTTGAGTTTGACCTGTACGCCTTCCAGCAGTTGCCTACCGGAAAGCTCGACTGTGCCCACAGCCTGCATCCCTGTGTCTCTGGATAGGCTGACTTGGCGGTTGCTCTTCAGGGTAGTGAAGAATGTCCAGCCGCTTCTGTGCACAAGCTTAAGGTTGTCCATGGAAGCATACCAGCTGTCAAAAAGTATCTTTTTGGCTTTCAGGTCTTTACGCATGGTCATTCGGGTGAACATCTCCTGGAAATGGTCATTCTTGGTCTTCTTATCCGTTTCTGGGTGGTAGATTCGGTAATCGATAGGATAGTAATCCCCATCAATGCCATTGCTGTGTACCATGTTTACCAGATTGATCCCATTGACTAGGCCATGCTCATTGCCTGAGTACTGCCTTTTGGCCAATTCTATATACCGGGAATACCTCTTTGCCTGAACACTGTCATCGACAAGGATAAATGAGTCTGGGCTATCTTGGAGATGGCCCTTGACAATATCCCACAGGTCGGAAGAGGTAAATTTAGAATGGGCTAGAAAACGTGTGACTTGGTCATGACTGACATCCATAGAATGGGCTGCCATGTGGGTACAGGTATAATTCCCGTGAGTATGGAGAAGATATGATATGTACAGAGATTTATTCATATAAATCAGTATTAAAAAATACAATCTCTCAAATCTTGAGCATTTTTGCTAGAGAAATTTAATATTGCGTAAGTCCTATTATATGCGCTTAACTTATCTTTTCTATTTTTTGATATTTCCCACTTTGGTTAATGCTCAAGATGATAAGGAATGGTTGTCTATGTTATTGAAAGTTGAGATTTATCAAAATATGTATCGTCCTAAAATCCAGCGATTAGCTTAGCCAAGCTTATTGATTAAGTAAAACAACTTGTACCTTTCTGGTAGTTAGCTTTTGGAAGAAGCCCTAAGGCTGAATGGTACGATAGAGTCCATCCTGAAATCTGGCTGGTAGGTATATGGTCCACAAGGACGATTGTTGATTTAATTGGTGGCACTATAGGTGACCCCGTCTATGCGACCCAGTATGAAATAGTTCATCAAGAATAAAGATATCTGCCCCAAAGGCTCATTTTTGATTTAAAAATAGTGAGTATGAAAAAGAAAGTATCAATGGAAATGGTCAATCCGCAAGCTGCAGGTATCGACGTGGGCTCTAGGAGCCACTACGTAAGTATCGGGCAGACCAAAGAAGATATCAGGGAGTTCGGTGTCTATACCCAAGACCACGAAGCAATGATCGCTTGGCTCAAAGAATCAAAGATTACCACGATAGCTATGGAAAGTACGGGGTCATATCGCCGAGCGACCTCGTGGCAGACCCTCTTCAGTGCATTACAGCTGGTCGGGTTCGAGGTCATACTTGTCAATGGAAGGGACGTGAAGAATGTCAAAGGGAAGAAAACAGATAGCCCAGTGCAACTGTGCCTGGATACAAAAACTACACAGTCTAGGCCTTCTCAGGGGCAGCTACTTGCCAGACGAGCATACAAGGGAGTTGCAAACCTATCAATATTACCAAGAAAGAATCCGTGAACTGGACCGCCATATAGAGAAAGTATTGAAGGATGGGCTTATCATAGTAAAAGAAATTAATTTACCCAGTGTAGGGATAAGGCAGTTCATGAAGAATGACCCTAGGTTTGACCTCCGCTCATTGGGATATCAGATTTTGGGTGTCGATTTATATCAAATCGGTGGCATTAGGCATGGTACAGTATTGACAGTGTTGGGCACGTTGGGTAATGGTATCCATAAATTCCCTACCCCCAAGCATTTCGTGATTGGACGCCACGCGGCTGGTTAAGGTTGGCACCTAATAATAAGATAAGTGGTGGAAAGGTATTGAGTAGTAGAACACAGAAAGGTAAGAACCAATTAAGTATCGCGCTTAGAAGGGCTGCCAATGCGATTGGTAATAGTAAAAATCACCCTCTTAAAAAGTTTTTTTCTCGAATTGCTTACAAAAAAGGTAGAGGTTCGGCTATTACAGCTACTGCTAGAAAATTAGCCGTTATTATTTATAGGATGCTTTTCTATAAAGAGGAGTTCAAACCAAGTCTGCATGAAAATGAGGAGAGAGAAAGGTTGAAAAAGATCATAGCAGTCAGGAAAAAAGTGGCAACATTGAACCTTACTGATGCCGAAAAGGGAGCTATTTTCACTTAGGAGGCAGGGAAAGTGGAAGAGTTGTATGGAAATCCAGCGATTAGCTTAGTAAAGCTTATTGATTAAGTTGGACAACTATTATCTTTCTGGAAATAAACTTTTGGAAGAAACCCTAAGGCTAAATGGTGCTTTTAAGTCCCTACGGAAATCTGGCTGGGAAGTATAAAGTCTAAATAGACGATTGTTGATTTAACTGGTGGCTTTCATGACCCCGTCTATGCGACCCAGTATAGAATAATTTATGAACATTAAAGATACATCCCCCAAGAGTTTTTTTTCCAAATTAAAAATTTTTAAATGATGAAAAAAAATATGAAAATGGAGGTTATCAATCCTCGTGCAGCAGGTATAGATACCGCAGTGGACCTTAGGATTGTAAAGAAGACAAAACCAAGATCAAGATAAGTAGAATCAGATAAACTTATTAGCTTTAAGTAGACTGGCAGTGAACCATCGCAGTGGAAGGAAATAAAGGCCAAGCAGTTATTCGGAACTGCCAGTTTTTTTAAAGGGCCAAGACCGTGCCACGGCGGCCTGAATAAGAAACTAGTAAACCTGTTAAGGTTCTTAGGGAAAGTCCTTATATGTTTAATTGTAAACTTATAAATGCCAATGAAAACTATTACATTTATCGGCCTTGATATTAGCGGTCCGCCGCGCGGCAAAAAAGTACTTGACTGGTGTTTTATTGGCTCTCATGTACAAGCTCAGCATAGCCAATGTGCTAATGAAACCAAGGCTATTGTAAAACACTTAAAGCTACTTTTCAAAAGCTATCAGCTTGATGAAAATACTGTAATTTGTGCTGAATACACAGGCCATTATATTCACCCTATAGTTCAAGCTTGTCACCAGCTATCTGCCAGATTATGGCTAGAGAGTGGCGCAGAAATCAAAGCCAGTACTGGTGTGATCAGAGGCAAGGATGATAAAATTGACGCACGGCGTATAGCTCAGTATGCTCATCGTTTCTCTGACAAGATGCGTCTGTTTACTTCTACAGGTGAAAATATAGAGCATATCTCATTGCTACAAAGAGAAAGAGAAATGTATGTGACCGACCGGGCCAAGTATCGCTCCCAACTCAGTGACATGAAAGGATTTATACCAGAAAAGCTATATCGGCAAAGAGCCAAGCGTCTGAGTAAACTCATTAAAGAATTAGATGCTTTAATCCAGGGACTAGAAAAGCAGATTGAGCATCTCATCAAGAAAGACAACAAATTAGCTAGGCAATATGAGATTGCCACATCTATTACTGGAGTAGGCAAGCAGACAGCTATTGAAACTATCATTGCGACTAAAGGCTTCACAAAGTTTGATAATGCAAGGCAGTTCTGTTGCCATATCGGGACCGCTCCCTTCAATTATGCTTCTGGTTCTAGTATAAGAAAGGGTAGACACGTTTCCCAAAAAGCAGATAAGAAGTTGAAGTCTGTTTTCCACATGGCCGCTTTATCGGCTATTGCTGCTAAGGGAGAATTTCAGGAGTACTTTCAAAGAAAAGTAGCAGCAGGGAAAAATAAGATGTCCGTTGTCAATGCCATCAGATCAAAACTTGTACACCGAATATTTGCTTTGATTAGGGACAATAGACTCTATAGCAAAGAATATGAAAATTCTTATACAGCAGCTCTTGCTTAATCCATAAGAATAACTGTTGGTTCAAGAAGTCATTATGTTAGCATTGGTCAAAGTAATGATGATGTTAGAGAATTTGGCGTCTATACCAAAGATCATAAAGAGATGATTAATTGGCTGAAAGACTCTGGAATCACTACTATTGCTATGGAGAGTACAGGCTCATATTGCCGAGCGACCTCGTGGCAGACTTTATTTACTTCATTACAAACAGAGGGTTTTGAAGTAATTCTTGTAAGTGGACATGATGTGCAAAATGTAAAGGGTAAAAAGACTGACATGCTAGATTGTACTTGGATCCAGAAACTGCACAGCCTGGGTCTTCTTAGGGGAAGCTATTTGCCTGATGAGCAAACCAGAAAATTACAAACTTACTGTCAACATAGAAAAAACATTATTCTTCATGGAGCAAAATATATAAATAGAATACAGAAACACATGCGACTAATGAATATAAGGTTAGATGTCGCAATAAAAGATATTACAGGAAAGTCGGGTTCTGCTATTATCAAGGCTATCTTATCAGGTGAAAGAGATCCTACGAGATTAGCTTCATTAGTGGATATTCGAGTAAAAAAAAGTCAAGAAGAGATTGCTGCTTCACTTACAGGAGAGTGGAAAGATGATTTATTGTTTGTTTTACAAGAATGCTGGCAGATGTATCAATTTTATCAGGAAAAGCTAAAAGTCATTGATAAAAAAATAGAAAGCTTACTTCGTCAGGAATTACTAATTGATGAAATCAAAATTGCTTTACCTAGAAACAAGAAAAAACAAAAGAACGACCCTAATTTTGAGCTTAGATCTATAGCTCACCAAATACTAGGAGTTGATTTCTACCAAATTGGAGGAATAGGTGATGGTACAATTCTCACCATTTTGAGCACTCTAGGAACAGGAATTCAAAAGTTTCCTACGTCTAAACATTTTGTTAGTTGGCTAAGGTTGGCCCCTAACAATAAAATAAGTGGGGGAAAGATTATTAGTAGTCGAACACAAAAAGGCAAGAATCAATTAAGTTTATCTCTTAGGCAAGCTGCCAATGCTATTGGTAATAGTAAAACTCATCCCCTCAAAAAGTTTTTTTCTCGAATCGCTTACAAAAAAGGTAGAGGTGCGGCTATTACTGCTACTGCCAGAAAATTAGCTGTAATTATTTACAGAATGTTGGTTTATAAAGAGAAATTCAATCCTAAGCTGCACGAAAATGATGATCGAGAACGCTTAAGGAACATTGTGGCAATGAAGAAAAAAATCATCAAATTGAATTTAACTGAGGTTGAAAAGGCAGCGATATTTACCTGAGGAGACATTATGGGGTACAATGTTGTATAGAATAGCCTTACAGATTTCTACACTTTTTTAGAGTATAATCATAGAATTAGTGACTAAAGTATGTTGTACTATTTTTAGAATCCTTTTACACCATTAAATTCATAGTAGTCTTCTAGATTGATTTCTTTTTTACGGCTCTTTCGGTTTTTCCAATCAGGTTTCCAACCGGGAGCTTTCCACCGTTTATGTATTTTACCCTCCAAGCAATGTGCTTGAGCAGGGGTGAGGTAATCTACACTGGCATGGGGTCTGATATTATTATATGCTTCAATGTTTTTTTCCATTGTGGCTGAAGCTGCTGCGGTAGATAAAAACCCCTTCGGTTTACCATATAAAAACTCCGTTTTCAGCGTCCTGTGCATTCTTTCAGCAATCCCGTGGGACGGCCCCCATTGTCTCTTGGGTCGCCAGTTTGAACCATACTAATTTCAATCTTATTTTTCTTCAAAAGCTTTGTATAATCATTGGAACAATACTGACTACCACGATCTGACCGGGTCGGCGGTCGATGGTGCATCAGTTTTACTGATTTCCTATTCTTTCTTTGTTTTAATGCCATTGATACTGTGTTTAAAAACAAATAAAAATCAGTAAATTTAATTACCCGAAAGAGGACATGGTAGGAAGTTTTATACCGAAGTCCATCTAGTTTAGAGTGAGTACTAACTCGCTCTTATTTTTTTGTATTGTACATGAAATTTCTTTTTGTGATTGATGTCGTTTTACATCAAACTCTTCTTTCGATTTCCACAACGAATAAATTAATATTAATAGCTTACGTTCTACAGCAATGACTCCAATCTTTTTGCAAGGCTTTTTTTCAATGACCCCCTCATAAAAATCATGTAAACTTGAATTCTTACTGTTACAAGCCGCAAGAGCAGGCATGTACAAAGCTTTTCTGATGTGAGAATTCCCGTTGCCACGGTGGCCTTTTTTAGAAATTCTAGCTCTTTTACTACTTTTTCCAGATTGGTTAAGTTGCACATCCAAGCCTGCATAACTTACCAACTGTTTGATGTTATTTACCAAAGAAAAATTATTAGTTTCAGCAAGTACGGTTAGTACACTTATCACACCTAGACCAGGTACTTTTGTAATTCTGTCAATGGTTTGCTTTATATCTTTTTCTTGCTCTACAAGTACAGATAGTTGTTGCTCTATTATTACAATCGTATCAAGAAGGGACTCGATTTCTTGCTCTAAGCGCTCAATAATGATTTTGGGGACATCAAAACCATTCTTATAAGCATGGAGCTGGTTAATTGCAGCCGTCTTCTTTTTTTGATATTGACTTCGCTCCCTAGTCAACAGTTTAATTTCTCTCAAAGTAGTATCGGGAGCTTGCCAAATGGGTAGTGTTCGTTCTAATCCCATACGACACAGCATAATAGCATCTAATTCATCAGTCTTAGATGGGACCTCCCAGATTTTGTGTCTAGACTTTCTGCAAAAGCTTTAGCTTTATTGGGCAACAGTACACTGACCCGTAGATTTGTATCCGATAAAACATATGCCAAGTTCTCATAATACACCCCTGTAGCTTCTACCACAAAAAGGGTCGGAAGACTGGTGTCATCTAGCTTTTTATTTGCCCAAACAATAAAATTTTCGATGTCGCTCAAGGTATTTTTGAAAATTCTCTTTGCCCCATATCGTACATCTAATTCTTGGGTAAGCATCCCATATTGAACCGAAAAGGTATCTTTTGAAATGTGGCAGCCACGCTGTCAATTCCGAAGCATTTTTTTAAAATTGTGTTTTTCATTAGAATTTCTTTATGGCCACCGTGGAACGGATTCTCACGTAAATTATCCGAGGTAGATATCTCTCCCCTAAATACTGTTGTTCCTATAAAGAAAAGAGAGAAATGAATTGTAAATCAATGGCCACAGTGGCAACTGCTCGATATCGTATAAAACGTATCTTCCATGGCGTCATTCTCTCCTCATCTTTTCTTGTAATTTAAGTAGTTAAGAAAAAGAAATCGAGTATTTAGATCCATAATTCTGAAGAATTTCAATAATTTTTTGGTATAGTGTATTTTGAGATTGATAATCGTTCGGTTCTAACCAATAATATTTCATCTGTCTCCATAATATCTCTATTTTATTGAGTTCAGGGCTATAGGCAGGTATAAATTGTAGGTAAAGTCCTTTTTTGCGCCATTCGACTAACTTT
The DNA here is from genome assembly GCF_026250525.1 of Chondrinema litorale. Classification (GTDB taxonomy): domain Bacteria; phylum Bacteroidota; class Bacteroidia; order Cytophagales; family Flammeovirgaceae; genus Chondrinema; species Chondrinema litorale. The sequence continues at coordinate 296,852 of NZ_CP111048.1, read as the reverse complement.
TCTTTTACAATCTTTGCCTTATGCACTGGGGCATTATCTAATATTACTATCGTTTTTTTATTGATTCTTTCGCTTAAATTAGACAATACTTCAACTACTGTTTTTGCAGTACATGCCTCTGGCATCATATAACCGTAAAAGCTTTGACTGTGGATATTAAGCGTACCTAAAACTGTCCAATTAGTTGAGCTGCGTTTAGCAGGAAGCAAAATTTGCTGTCCTATTGGTTGCCAACCATAGGGCACATTTGGATTTAAGTTAAAGCCCGATTCATCCATAAATATCAAGTCTATTATTCCTTGTTTTGCTTGTTGTTCTAGGTAGCTTAATTCCGATTTGAAAAACTCAAAAAGTACTTCATCTCTTTCTGGTTTTAAGCTCTTTCTATAGCGTTTCCATACCAATCGATGCCTCTTGAAAATACCCTTTAATGTTTGTATATGGCAACTTTTACCTGTACTAGTGATCACTTCTTGAAGAAATACTTTTATCCTTTGGATGCCCAAACAGGCTTTTTGGATCATTTTTTTTCTTCTGTTTCTGTATAAATACGCCTACGACCACTTTTAGGAAGATTAGCAAGATTGGTCATTTTTCCTTGATCCCATCGGTTAAACCAACGAGATATTGTATCACGATTTACTTCTAATATATCTACAATTTGCTCCATAGTATAGCCTTTTATACTCAGCAGTAATCCTTCTATGCGAACAGATTCCTGTCGACTCATTGGTTTTTTTAGTTGAGATTTTAATAAATCAACTTCTTCTTTACTTGCTTTGATAAATCGGTGTTGTCTCATAACACAAAGCTATCTATTTTTTAAATACTTTATTTCTTTTTTGTAGTTACTTAATACCTTAGATTAAGGGATTCAAACATACGTCCATGGGGGCCATCCGTAGCGCTTTCATCGGCCCTTCAGCTTCTAGACTATCTTCCATTGCCCAACCTACTACCTTTCTAGAATAAGCATCAGTAACCAAACTTAGATACGAGTAATTACCCTTTACTGGCACATAGGTCTACGCGACGCGGTAATATCGGATACCCATAATCTCTCAGGTCTAGTGACTTCTAAACTTCGACGTTTATCATTGTATTTTCTGTAATGATGATTGGAATTAGTAGTTCTGATGCCATCTCTTTTTTTTATCAGCAAACTTCTATCTCTAAGCAGCTCATGTAGTTTATCTCTGCCCATTTTAATCCCTTCAGTTTTTAGCCAATCTTTCATCAAAAAATGCAGCTTTGAAGTACCAATACCTGGCAATACTTCTCTGAGTGAACTTACTTTTTTGATGACTTTATCTGCTACTTCTTGATAAGCTTTCTCACGTCGTACCGCCTCATAATAACTCTGCCGATGTCGATCATAAAAACTACAGATTAAGGTCAAACTCAACAATGGAAACACAAGACGCATCTTGTCTACCGCCATTTTCCAGACTTTTTTGCGGCTGCAAGCTTTATGGTTATCTTAAACCTTTCTTCTGCAATTTCAATTAAAATATCCAATGCCTTATGCTTCATTTTAGCATAGTTCAGTTCTTTCTCTTTTTGTTGGAGTGCTTTTTTGAGGGCTGCAATTTCAGCATCTTTATCCTTGTAGTTGGGTCATCCATTTGGCATTGACTGTTTTTGAGTTGGTTTTGTTCTCTTCGTCTTTCTGCTCTCAACCACTGCCTAAACAAGTTTACCGATATCTGGTACCGCGTGGAACGTTTTTTGCAAAGAATTTCTGATGTAAAATATTCGGGTGCCGACCACCAGTATTATAGTATTCGATAATCTCCTGACGCTGTTCTAACGTCAAAATTCGTTTCGTTGGGACGACCTCTGTCGAGTCGACCCTCGTTTTCGTTGTTGTTTTTTGTGATTTTTCTTTGTTTTTCATGTGCTTACAGCTTTGTGTAAGGCCATTCCATACAACTCTTCCACTTTCCTTGCCTCCTAAGTGAAAATAGCTCCCTTTTCGGCATCAGTAAGGTTCAATGCTGCCACTTTTTTCCTGACTGCTATGATCTTTTTCAGCCTTTCCCTTTCCTCATTCGCATGGAGTCCTGGATTGAAGTCCTCTTTATAGAGAAGCATCCTATAAATAATTACAGCTAATTTTCTGGCAGTAGCAGTAATAGCTGCACCTCTACCTTTTTTGTAAGCGATTCTAGAAAAAAACTTTTTAAGTGGGTGAGTTTTAGTATTTCCAATTGCATTAGCAGCTCTTCTAAGTGAAATGCTCAACTGATTTTTCCCTTTTTGAGTCCTACTACTTAATATTTTGCCACCACTTATTTTATTATTAGGAGCTAACCTTAGCCAACTCACAAAGTGTTTAGAGGTAGGAAATTTATTAATTCCACTTCCCAATGTGCTCAAAACTGTTAATACTGTCCCATTTCGAACCCCTCCAATTTGATATAGATCTATGCCAAGTATCTGATAGGCCAGTGAACGTAAATCAAATTTTGGATCATTTTTACTTAGCTGTTTCATTCCAACATCTGGAAGTTTTACTTTTTTAATAATATTAAGCCCCTTTTTTAGTGTATTTTCTACGCAAATATCTAGGTCTCGAATTCTGTCTTGGTAATATTGATAAGTTTGCCAACAGTCTTTAATAACATATAGTAGGTCGTCTTTCCATTCCCCATCTAAAGATTTAGCAATTTCTTCTTTACTTTTTTTGACCCTTACATCTGCTAGTTCTGAAAGTGTTTTGGGATTTCTCTCTCCTAAAAGAATAGCATTAAGGATAGCAGAACCAGTTTTACCTGTAATATCATTGATAGCAACATCTAACCTAATATTCATTAAGCGAAGATTCTTCTGTATTCTATTTATATACTTGGAGCTTTGTTCTATTAATTTCTGTCTATATAAACAATAGGTATGCAATTCTCGAGTATGTTCATCAGGTAAATAACTACCTCTTAAAAGCCCCAGACTGTGTAGTTTTTGAATCCAAATACAATCTAACATATCTGTCTTTTTACCTTTCACATTTTTTACATCCCTGCCATTAACCAGTATTACCTCAAATTCTGCCAATTGTAATGCACTAAATAATGTTTGCCAATAACTACCTGTACTTTCCATGGCTACCGTAGTAATCTTAGCTTTCTTTAACCACTCAATCATTGCATTATGATCTTTGGTATATACACCAAATTCTCTAACATCTTCTTTTGTTTGACCAATACTTACAAAATGACTTCTAGAACCTACATCAATACCGGCTGCAAGGGGATTAACTACCTCCATTGTGATTTTCTTTTTCATAATTTTACATTTTAAACTTTAAAAAAGCTTTTGGGGGAGGTATCTTAAAGTTTGATGAATCATTCCATACGGGGTCACTTAGTGTGCCACCAATTAAATCAACAATCGTCCCTGAGGACTTTATACTTCCCAGCCAGATTTCAGGAAGGGTGCGGCCTGCAGGGCTTAATAAGCACCATTTGGCCTTAGGGCTTCTTCCAAAAGCTAACTGCCAGAAAGGTACAAGTTGTTTGTGTTAATCAATAAGCTTGCTTAAGCTAATCGCTGGATTCTAGGAGATTTCAAAAACATCAATAATTTACATTATGTTAAGTTTAAATCTATCATCCCCACTCATTTTTTCTAAAAAATTATTTCAATATGAACATTTATAAAGTATATTTGTTCATAAATTTAAGTAAGCTTAAATATTTAGTTAAATATACTATAAATGACGGTTTCGATAGAGAATTTTGTGAAGACAATTTATAATCAAAGCAGACTTTCTGTGGCTGACACCAGAATTAGCACCTTGGCAAGGTTATTAAACATTTCTAATGCTGCTGCGACAGACATGGCTAGAAAACTTGCTACAAAAAAGTTAGTAAACTATACAAAGTATAAACCTTTAACCCTCACATCTACAGGTAATAACCTAGCACTAAATGTGATAAGAAAACACAGGCTGTGGGAATCTTTCTTATATAAAACATTAAATCTATCTTTACACGAAATCCATAAAGAGGCTGAAAATCTAGAGCATTTTACCTCTGATTTTTTAGCCGATAAAATCGAAAAATACTTAGACTATCCAACAACTGATCCGCATGGAGACCCTATTCCAGTTTTGAATGAAGAAACCGTAATTGACCATTCGCAAATATTACTTTCTGATGCAAATGCTGGGTATGAATATGAAATTTCGCGCTTATTTAGTTCAGAAAAAGATTTTTTTGATTTTTGTTCATCTAATCATATAGCTATTGGTTCTACTATTTGGGTTGAGAAACAATTTAACGCTAACAAGATGACAGAAATAATCATTAACAAAAATAAAATTCTTCTAAATAAGGATTTTACTAATATTATTTATGTAAAACAATTGAATTAAAAACGATTATGCTAACCATATTGCAAATACAACCAGGGATATTGTTAATAATTGGACTAGCAGTTACTACTTTACTATTTTGGTTCTTTTGGCCAATGAAGGGTGGATTAGCCCTCATATCAAAACTCATTAGAAATAACAAGAGAGCATTACTAGAAGATGCGCTAAAGTTCATTTTTGATTGCGAATACAACAAAACTAATTGTAATATAAATAGTCTTGCTGGTCATTTGAATATTGCCATGGATAAGGCCACTCAGTTACTAAATAGACTTACTACATTAGAATTAGTTACATTAAATAACCAATCTGTTGCTTTAACTGATGCAGGTCGCTCTTACGCATTGAGGATTGTTCGAATCCACAGAATATGGGAACGTTACTTGGCAGATCAAACGAGTGTTGCACCGGTAGATTGGCACCACGAGGCAGATCGAATAGAGCATGTGGTTAGTAAAGAAGAAACCGAAAGATTGGCAGCACAGATGGGAAATCCGGTATTCGACCCACACGGAGACCCAATTCCAACAGCAGAAGGAGAACTTCCTAAACATAGAGGAGTGCGTCTAAATACTTTGCAGGAAGGTGAAATGGGACGAATAACTCATTTGGAAGATGAACCTAGAAGTATATACGAACAACTAATTGTACTAGGGCTTTACCCCGGAATGCAAGTCTATGTTACCGATGTAACAGATAAAAAAATCACATTTGTAGCCCATGGCGAAGAATGTATATTAACGCCTCTATTCGCTGGTTACATCACTGTTGAAAGACTCAGTGCTGAAGTAACACAAACACCAAAACAGGAATTACTATCATCGCTTAAGATTGGAGAAGATGCTGAAGTATTGGGCATTTCTCCCAATTGCAGAGGATCGCAAAGACGCCGATTGATGGATTTAGGAATTGTACCAGGCAGTAAAGTTTCTGCTGTTATAAGAAGTGCTTCTGGTGATCCTGTTGGTTATCGAATTTTAGGAACTACTATCGGCATCAGAAAACAACATGCCGATCAGGTTTTTATCAACCGAAAAAATTAAAGAAATATGAGTACCCCAAATAATTGTGCAAATTGCCCAGCTCATAACAAAGCGAATCTTGTAAAGCTTGGCGTAAATTTAGAGAACGTAGACTATCTAGTTACTTTGGCGGGTAATCCGAATACTGGCAAAAGTACAGTATTTAACAACCTAACTGGTTTGCGCCAACATACTGGTAACTGGCCAGGTAAAACTGTTGCAAGAGCAGAGGGTGGATTTATTTTCAATGAAAAACGGTATAAAGTTGTAGACTTACCAGGAACATACTCCTTATTATCTACCAGTACCGATGAAGAAGTCGCAAGAGATTTTATTTTATTCGGTCAACCAGATGTTACACTTATTGTAGTTGATGCTACTCGTTTGGAACGTAATTTAAATCTGGTTTTACAGATTTTAGAACTTACTGATAGAGCGGTGCTTTGTCTCAATTTAATGGATGAAGTAAAAAGAAATAACTTAGAGATAGATACCCGAGTACTTTCTAAAGAACTAGGCATTCCTGTAATACCGGCTTCTGCCCGTAAAAAACAAGGTATGAGTGAATTGTTACAGGCTATTGAAGAAGTTGCCACTGGGAAATACATTTGCAAACCACCTAAGATTAAGAGTCGTTCGAGAAAACTCAATCATGCAATTGAAACACTATCAAATAAACTTCTAGAATCTTATCCGGACTTACCAAATGCAAGTTGGGTAGCTATGCGATTGTTAGAAGGTGATAATAGTATAATTGAAGCTGTGCGTTCGGGAGATTTAGGAAATTTACATCAAGAAGATATAACCACTTAAGATTATCTAAAATATGGAAAATTCAACAAGAAAATCTAAAGGTGAAGAAATAATATCAGTAGCAAACTCGGCTAGATGGGATTTAGGTACTGATTTTCATGATTCTATTATTGAGTCTATTTATGAAAACGCATCCCATATTGCCAAAAAAACTGTAAAGCAGGTAGGAGAAAAAGAAGCATATAGCTTCGATTTAAAAGTAGATAAGTTGGTGACAAGTAAATGGCTTGGTTTTCCACTTATGTTTTTAGTACTTGCTGTGGTATTTTGGTTAACAGTTGCAGGAGCCAATTATCCATCGGGTTTATTAGCTTCGCTTTTAATCGATACAATGCATCCAATCTTAAAAAATCTGGCTGCTTCTATAAATATGCCTTGGTGGCTAGATGGAGTATTGATAGACGGAGCTTATTTATCTATGGCTTGGGTTATAGCAGTAATGTTACCCCCAATGGCCATCTTCTTTCCAATATTCACATTGTTAGAAGATTTGGGTTACTTACCTCGTGTTGCTTTTAACATGGATAACCTTTTCCGTAAAGCTGGTGCACATGGTAAACAAGCTCTTACTATGAGTATGGGTTTTGGTTGTAATGCTGCCGGTGTAGTTGCTGCAAGGGTAATTGATAGCCCAAGAGAAAGATTAATTGCAATTATAACCAATAACTTCTCACTATGTAATGGACGTTGGCCAACACAAATTCTAATAGCGACTATCTTTATTGGTGCAGTTGTTCCTGCTAGTTTAGCTGGTATTGTATCAGCAGGAGCTGTGGTTGGTATGGCTGTTTTAGGTATATTTTTCAGTTTAGTAGTTTCATGGGGCTTAAGTAAATCTGTACTTAAAGGTGAGGCCTCTTCTTTCAGTTTAGAATTACCCCCATATCGTCCTCCGAGAGTTTTACAAACACTATATACATCGCTTATAGATCGTACCATGATTGTACTTTGGAGAGCCGTTGTATTTGCCATTCCTGCAGGAGTAGTTATCTGGCTAATAGCCAATATCCATATTGGTGAGCTTAGCTTGGCAGAACATTTTATTGAATGGTCTAATCCATTTGCCTTAATCTTTGGTTTAAATGGTGTAATCTTATTAGCCTATATAATTGCCATTCCTGCCAACGAAATTGTAATACCTACTATATTAATGTTAACTGTTTTGAGTACAAAAATGGCAGATGTGGGTGCAGGTTCAGGTGTTATGTTCGAATTAGATTCTATAGCAGATACAGCTAATGTGCTTCATGCAGGCGGTTGGACTATACTTACAGGAATTAATCTAATGATGTTTAGTTTACTGCATAACCCTTGTTCAACCACGATATTAACAATCTATAAAGAAACAAAAAGTCTAAAATGGACATTAGTTTCTACCTTTTTACCCATTGTATTAGGCCTTATCGTTACTTTTTTCACTACACAATTATGGTATTTGTATATCTCAATGTGAAAATGATAAAGTAATTAATTTGGACTGATTCTTCAGCAGAAGTAAACCCAATGGCTATCATATTTATTAGTCATTGGGTTTACTATAGTTCTAATTTTTTAATGTATTAGTGTAGAGTATAAGCTAAATAAGCCCCTTCTCTCCTAGCGATTGCTTTAGTTTATGATGTGCTTCCCAAAATTGATCCTTAATTTTTTGAAGAGTAACCTCATACTCTGGATGACCTCTTATCGGATATAAAAGCGGATCAAGTTCTTGAAATATCAATATCCAATACTGGTAATTACTTTCTGTCGAAAACTGTTTTAGTTGTTCAATAGCAAGGTCTTTTTTCCCTTCGTGTGCGTACTTTGCCGCCAAACTTGCACTTTTATAAATAGTTTCATCATTATCACAATACTCAGCATAAGCATGGAAAAACTTTGCTGCCTGCTCTTTTAAACGCATTTTTTCATAGACAAAACCAATTTTAATATTTTCTTCTGGGTAAATATTTAAGCCATTTTTTGTCTTGATGTTGTTAAGTTTTTCGTAGTAAAAAAATGCACTGTCATAATCCTCATTGTAATAGAAAAATCTAGCAGTTTCCTGCAAAATATCTAGCCGTGTTGTATCCTTATGCCATTCCTGCACGAGTAATTGTTGAGTTTGCTCGATGTTTCGATCCTTAGCATATAAGATGAGTATTTTCAAATATGAGGAATAATAATTTTCTGCATAATAGTCTAGCGATAAATTGATATACTCAATTGCTTCATCAGTAAATCCATTTTGAATAAATGCATTACTCAAGTTTAAATACCTATAACTCATAGTTATTGAGTCATTAGCCCCTATTTCGAGTTGTGTACTTTTGAGTGCATACTCCAAATACTTACTGGTATTCGGCATAAAATAGAAATAATAATTTGCCAGAAGTTGAATCACCGTCGCTGAGTTCGGATTGTACTCAAGTGCTTTATCTAAATGAGGAAGTGCTAACCGATATTCTTTTATATGTAAATAATACAATGCTTTTGCTACTAGACTTTCAGCAGATTTTGAGTCATATAGCAGAGCTTTATCTGAAAAATTATTAATCTGTTCGGTATATAGTTTTTGTTCTTTATGTAAATCAAGAAAATAATAAGATATAGCAATATCAGCATAAGCTAAAGAGAATTGAGCATCATGCTCTATTGCCTTTTCAAAAAGTGAAATTGCATCGATGAGGCTCTCATCTGTTCGTTTATAATATGGTTCTAGTGCTTGAAGATAATAATCGTATGCCGTGAGATTTTCAGTTGGTTTTTTTTCAATTTGTGCCAATTCAGATGGTGTAACGACAGCTTCAATAGCATTAGTTATTTTTTTCGCCACTTCATTCTGTAAAGTGAAAATATCTTCAATTTCATACCGATACTGCTCAGCCCAAATTGGTCTATCGCTCACAGCTTCAATCAATTGAATACTCAACAACACTTGGTCTCCAACTCTTTGGCTGCTTCCTTCTACCAAATAATTCACATTGAGCTCTTTGGCTATTTCTGGTATAGATTTTTTGGAATCTCGGTATTGTTCAACAGAAGTTCTACTAATTACTTTTAGGTCTTTAATCTTCTGAAGTTTGGTTAATGTTGACTCCATCAAACCATTAATAAAGTAAATATTCGATGGATGACTACTTTCATTTTTAAATGGCAATACAGCTATCGACTTTTCCAATTCAACCTTAGCAGTAGGTGAATTGGAAAAGTACCAAACTGAAATAAAAGAAAGTACTAACAAAGTAAAAATGAAAATATACCTTTTATTAGAATTGGTAGATTGAGGTTCAATAATCACTTCCTTTTTCTCTACTTGCTCCTTTGCCTTCTCATTGTTTTCTTCTTTTCCAATTTCTCCCGGAGGATAACCATAATGTTCTCTAAAGCATTTGATGAAATAAGAAGAACTACTAAAACCCACTCGAAAAGAAATCTCTGAAACAGTAAGTGAAGTTTGCTTTAGCATTTCTCTCCCTTTTTGGAGCCGAACCTGACGTATAAATTGACTTGCTGAAAGTTGAGTGTATTTTTTTATTTTTCTGAGAAGGTTTGAGCGGCTCATATTCATTTTCTCCGCTAATTCAGATACACCAAATTGTTCGTCAGAGATATTCTCTTCAATAATGCTTTCTGCACTTTCTATAAATTTCTTTCCGTTGATTGATATATCTGCCATAGTACTTCAAACCAATCCAAAATTAGAAATAATTTTTAAGAATTACTCCCATTTTTTATTTCCATATTTTGATGAAAAATAGCCCTCATGCGCCATAATTAACATGCTTGCGTCATAATTTATATGCTTGCTGCAAACTTTATTGATGTATAAGCATAGCTGTTATGTCTTCCACTCATTATTCGCTGAGCTTTGAAGAAATCAAATTTAAATGCTAAACAAATAAAAATATGAAGACATCTAAGATGAATTTTTTTAAAGCTTTATTAAGTATTATCACTTTTATATTAGTCCTTTCAGCTTGTACGCAGGCAAGCAATAATCCAGATACACAGTCAGTGGATAAGCCAGTAGCAGCTCCATCAGTTGATATACATACTGCTGTATTATCTGGGAATATAGATGCAGTAAAACAACATATCAAATCGGGAACAGATATAAATATGAAAGAACCAATGAGCGGTTCAACCCCTTTAATATCTGCTGCCACATTTGGTAAAACAGAGATTGCTAAAATACTGGTTGATGCTGGCGCAAACCTAGCACTTAAAAATAATGATGGTGCTACAGCTTTACATACGGCTGCCTTTTTTGGTAGAATAGAAATTGTACAGGTTTTAATTGATGCCAAAGCTGACAAATCTTTACGAAACAATTATGGTGCTACTCCAAGAGAATCTGTAATTGCTCCATTTGAAGAAGTAAAACCCATCTACGAGATGTTACAACAGCAACTCGCACCTTTAGGATTAAAGCTAGATTTTGAAGAATTACAGAAATCGAGACCAGTAATCGCAATGATGTTACAGTAAAACTCACGATATAATCCAGATGAAAGCAACAAGAAGATACGATATAGATTGGTTACGTGTAATTGCAATTGGTTTACTTTTGATTTATCATATAGCCATAGTTTTTCAGCCTTGGGCCATGTTTATAGGTTTTATTCGCAGTGATGATTTGATAGAAGATTTATGGACTCCCATGAGCTTGCTAAATGTTTGGAGAATACCACTGTTGTTTTTCGTATCGGGAATGGGTGTTTATTTTGCTATACAAAAGCGTAATTGGAAACAACTCATTATCGAACGTTTTCAACGGATTGTTATACCTTTTCTTTTTGGCTTACTAGCTATAGTTCCTATACATATTTTCATTTTTCAAAAGTATTACAACATGCCTCTAAGTTATTTACCGCATTCTGGACATTTGTGGTTTTTAGGAAATATTTTCTTGTATGTATTGTTACTGTTCCCACTATTTTATTACCTAAAGCTAAAAGATAACTACAAGTTAAAAACACTTTTAGCTTCTTTCTTGAGTAAACCAATTGGCCCATTATTTATATCGATATTCTTTGTTGCAGAAGTTCTCATTGTAAAGCCTCAAGTATTTGCCATGTATGCAAATACTTGGCATGGCTTTTTTAATGGACTGCTAGCCTTCTTTTTTGGCTTTCTGTTCGTTTACTGCGGTTCAGCGTTTTGGCAGACTGTTAAAAAATGGAAGTGGATTTATCTCTTGCTCGCTATTACTCTATACATCATCCGATTAACAATGTTTGAACTTTCTTCTCCAAACTATTTAATGGCAATAGAATCTAATTGTTGGATTTTTGGCCTTTTTGGTTTGGGCTATAACTATTTAAATAAGCCCAGTGCTTTACTTAATTACCTAAGTCAGGCAGCTTATCCGGTTTACATTATACATATGTTTGTATTGCATTTAGCAGCCGCTGTTATTTTACCATTAGAAATTTCAGGAATTAGTAAATTTATAGGAGTTGTTATATTCAGCTTTGTTTTATGTTACCTAATATTTGAATTCGTAATTAGAAGAATCGATTTTCTAAAACCATTGTTTGGAATGAAATGGCAATCTAGCAGAAGAAAGCTGAATGAACAAGTGAGCCAAGTCGGATAATTAATCACAGATATAGCCTCAAAAAGCTCCGCATTTTGGCAAATTACTTTTACAGATATCTACTGTTTTTTCTAAAATAGTAGAATCTGTTTATGTTTTAACTTCCCTGTACTATTAGTAGTTAGATTGAGTTTTTCTAAATATTGTTTTATTTAGCAGAATGGTTGCTGGAGAGAACATAGCATATTTTGAAATGATTTTATTGGGGATCGCTTCTTATCTGCTGATAAATAGCCTGCTCATTGTTATTAGATTAAGACACGAAGCGGCAAGTCTATTTTTAGCAGCAACAAGCATATTTCTATCAATCAGCTTACTCAGTAAAACTATTCTTTTTGATAGTTTGATACTAGAAATTTCCACTCTGCTCATTTGGCCATCTTTCTTCTTGTACCTCATTTCTCATCAAAGAGAGTTTGTATTTAAGAGAAGTTTACTGTTCCACTTAATTTTCCCTGTTGGTTGGTTAATGATCTATTTCACTAGATCAATTTCAGAAGTTGAAGGTGTATTCGATTTTGTTTACCTGCTTGCAACTGTTGGTTATGGTTGGTGGAGTATCTATGAAACTTCAAAATTAAAAAAAGTAACTTACTGGGATGCAAATTATATTGATTCACTTTTTGTAGGATTAATAGTAGTTATTTCATCAAGAATAATACTCCCGATTTTCTTACAGAATGTCGAAAGTTACATGCTGTATTTCCATTTAATTTTGAGTGCTTATTTCATTCTACTTTCTAGCTTTTATATTAAAATACCAAAAAAGAATTTAGAAGAACAGTTAGCAGCTATTCAAATAGATGTAGCCATCAATTACGAAGAAGAGCTCAAACGCAAGTTGAAAAATGCGATGCTTAGAGAAAAAGTATTTCTCAATCCCGATTTAACATTGAATGATCTCGCCAGTAAACTAGACATAAAATCAACAGAACTTTCAAACTTCATCAACAACAATTTGGGCAAGAACTACAACGACTTTGTGAATGAATACCGAGTTGAAGAATTTAAGCAATTAATGACAACACCAACAACTGACGCCAAAGCAACTATTATAGAATTAGCCTATGATGCGGGCTTTAATTCAAAAGCATCATTCAATAGAATATTTAAACAATTTACCGGCATGACTCCTACTCAGTTTAAAAAGTCTAATCAGGATTAAATCCATAAAAATTGCTCAAAATAATTCGTCTCAAATTAATTTTAAGTCTTTTAAGACCTCAGAGAATCCTTTTTTAGCAGAAAATCAATAAGATCATTCAACAATTATGAATCTAAACCTTCTAAAAATTTCGCTTAGAAATCTGCTCAAAAATCGAGTTTATACTTTTATAAATTTGATAGGATTGACTTTAGGAATCAGTTTCGCTTTTCTCATTTATGTATATGTAAAGCATCAAAAGAGTTACGATAAACATATACCAGAAGCTGAAAATGTTTACCGCATCTCAGCAGATTTTACCATAAGCGGACGTCAACATATTTACTCAAATGCACCAAGACCAATGGGTGCAACATTGGTAGATGAGTATCCGGGAATTGAGCATGCAGTGAAGTTATTTGGATACAACGGATTGCGTACACACAAAGGTTTATTGTGGAACGGTGACCAGTTTACTAATTCTAACAATGCATATGTAGTAGATACTTCTTTCTTCGAGGTATTTCAACTTCCTTTAATTGAAGGTGACCCGGCAACTGCATTAAAGGCACCCGGAAACATTGTGATTGCAAAAAGCATTGCGCAAAACCTCTTTGGAGAAACATCTGCTATAGGCAAAAGTATTCGGTTAGAAGAAGGTGCCGATGTGGTTGTTACTGGAGTTTTTGAAGATATAACAAAGCCAACTCACCTTCCATTTGATGTGCTCATCTCCTACCAAACCTATTTTAATTCTAATGAAACAGAGCAATGGTGGTATGGTGCGCATGTTTATACCTATATAAGAACCAATTCGACCTTTAAACCCTCAGATGTAAATGATAATTGGCAGCCATTTTTTGATAAGTACATGAAGGAAACCTTCGACGAACTGAATGGCACTGCTGAAATTATCTTTCAACCTGTTACCTCTGTGTATTTATCACAAGAATATATTTGGGAGCCTCATCCTCATGGGAGCGCACAAAACGTATATATTTTCTCTATTGTTGGCGTGTTTCTATTAATTGTTGCTTGTTTTAACTATACCAACCTTTCGCTGAGTTTGTCTTTAATCAGAAGTAAAGAAGTTGGTATAAGAAAATTTTTGGGTGCTGGTATAAACAGTATTAGAAGACAGTTTTTAGCCGAATCAATGCTTACTTCGCTATTAGCAGCTGTTCTTTCCATTTCATTTATAAGTGTAATTTTTCCGACCTTTAATTACCTCACACAACAAAACCTATCTTTCAGTTTTATAGATCGCCCTACTGAGCTCATTACATTGCTGTTGCTTGGTTTAGTCATTGGAATTATTTCTGGTATTTACCCAGCATTTTACATTTCCTCTTTCCAAGTTTCTTCGGTTTTAAAAAGTGTGAAAATTGTAATGCCAAAACAGCATATTTCAATCCGCAAAGTCTTGGTTGTATTACAACAAGTCATTTCAATCGTGCTAATCATTTGTACATTGGTAGTAATCGACGAACTTAATTTTGTACGAGAAATGGATACAGGATTTACAAAGAAAGACCTTGTATTTATAGATGTAAGAGATTCGATAATCCGTAATCAGCTGAATGTTTTTGAGCAAGACTTGAGAAATATTCCAGAAGTAATAAATGTATCAAGATCCAACGATACACCTGAATCTGGTATTAATGAATTTAGCTTTGAGATTGAAAATGCTGATGGTGAATTTACTTTGTCTTCTACACAAGTAATGGATGTTGGTTTAAATTTTACTGAAACCATGGAGATGCAGCTTTTAGCTGGCAGGTCTTTTACAGAAAGTGATAACGACTACAAAGGTGTGATTATCAACCGATATTTAGCCGAAAAAATGGGCTACACGCCCGAAAAAGTGATTGGTGCAAATATTAGATTTCCCGATGGTGATGATGAAAAAAGAATTATTGTTGGTGTAATAGAAAATGTAATTCTCGGTCCAGCTACGGTACCTCAACAAAGTCTAACCCTTGGTTATAACCGATATCATCGAGCCTTTCTCATGGTAAGAATAGAAGACTACAATCAACAAGAAACCCTAATGGCTATGCAAAAGCTATGGGAAAAATATGGCAGTACATTCCCTTTTAATTACTCGTTTTTAGACGATCAATTAGATTCGCTATTAGGCAAAGAAGACAGTTTGTACAACTTACTGGTAGCTGCATCTCTATTAATTATCTTTATTTCTTGTTTGGGAATTTTCGGTTTGGTCTCTTATACAGCTGTACAACGCACTAAAGAGATCGGTATAAGAAAAGTACTTGGAGCAAAATCAATCACCTTATTTTATGTAGTAATTAAAGAGTTTTTGAGCTCATCTTTTATAGCACTACTAATTGCTACAGGTTTAGCATGGTACATAGGCAGCGAATGGCTAAATAACTTTGCTTATAGAACTCATTTCGAATGGAACAATGTAATTGTAGCCGGAATTATCAGTATTGTAATCACCTTATTTACATTGAGTTACCATACTTTACAAGTAATTAAAACTAACCCTGTAGAAAGTTTGAAAGAGTAAATAAATGAAACTATAAATTTTGTATATGTGAGTTTTATAACATAATATTGTTACACCCTTCTCTGAGTCATTTTATTAGAATTTTGTAAATCAAGCAATAACGAAAAGTTGCTACAAAAAAGCTTTTAAAAGATGAAGAGATTTTTTTTATGCTTTTCAATAGTTCTGCTTCTTAGTTGCGAAGAAGAAGTACATGGCCCAACCTCATTTGAAGGTAAGGTAGTCTATGCTGATGACGAAACTCCTTTTACATCTGGTTTTGTTGAAATTGACTTTAATCAATATAGAGTAGGCACAAGTTCACTTTTAGGTTTTGAAAGAGTGCTTATATCAGATGATGGCTCATTTTTATTGGAATTTGAGCAAAATGAAGATATTGATTATTTCGCCATAGAAATTGAAGTGATTTCATATATTGATTCTGCTATAATTTTATTTACAGATAGCTATACAGAGATATCTGGATTAGATTGTTCTCCATATAACTGTGATAAAATTGAACCAGGCAAAGCCTACAAAAATTTGCTAATTAAAGTACCTCGATAGATAAGTGTTTTATACTTTTTTAAAGTATTATTAGACTGCAACATCCAGTTATAAATCCTTATTTTAAGTTATTGCTCCTATATTTGGGTATTAATTTATCAGAAAAATTTTGAAACCAAATAAATGATATACTTCAAAAGATTTGCAATTTTATTTTTAATATTATTCCTATATAGCTGTTCCGCTAATATTTATTATTTAAATTCAATTAATAATGAACAGTCATTTGAAATAAATAAAGATAAAAAGATAGCTATCCCAAGTTTCACTTCAGTTGAATCTGAAATAGGGTCTTTAACATCAGGAATGTTCATATCACAAATTGATACAAGTTTGCATCAATTCTTAATTGAACCATCTTTAGTAGATTCAATCTTAAATATTAATGAAATATATTCTTTGCCCAATGAGCCATCTCCTGAATTAATAAATAAGCTTTCAAAGATATTAGACACTGAATATATTTTGATTGGCTACATTCAAAAGTGGAATAGTGCAGATTTAGGACAAGATGGAGAAGTAAAACATAAGATTGATGTTTATAATCTCAAATTAAATAAATTGGTTTGGAGTGTCACGAATAGTATTATAATTTCTGCACCTGAATCTGATGAAAGTATCTACTTTATTGGAACTATTGAATCTGCTTATAACAAATTAATTTCAAAGACTTTAGATGAAATAAGTTTGAATAGTAACATTAAAAAGAATGAAAACCGAAATTAAATATATTGAACTAAAAACAGGCTTTTCAGATAATGGACCTGCATGGATCGCATCAGTCGAATTTTCTAAGAGTGAGCAGACTATTTATTTCAATGATATGGCTCTAAAGAAATTAAAAAATCCCGGATTTGGAGCTAATCATTTCGATATAGAAACTGGTGAAGAATATTGGATTTCAGGAGTTAAAAAAAATGGACAAGACAGACATTCGGCAGGTAGTGGAAAAGTTTTAATTGATGAAGATATTTTAGATACTTACTTAAATCTAGTCGATTTTTCTTCGCTAGATAAAAACCAATTCGAAATAGTAAGCATCAATAAAGAAACTGATAAATCGAGGTTTAATAATATAGAAAATACAATAGGTACTTTAATTGAACCTTCTCAGTACTATCGGTGGTATTGGGACAACAATAGAAGAAAGTTGATTAAAGAATAAGATTTGAAACTTATGAGTAAAAAGACATCGCTAATTATCATGTTCATCATAATAGGAACACTGCTAATCTTTCATTTTTTAATTCTCACTCAACAGATACCTTACGATAAAGTTTGGGCAGGAAAGATTAATTCTGTAGAAGAAATGAAGACCTTCGAAACATTTTCTATTGGGTTAAATGTGTTTATGCTCATCATCTTAATTATTAAATACAACCTAATTGTAAACAGAAAAAGAAATAAGCTTATCGATATTTTTATCTGGGGGGTTTCCGCCTTTTTTGTATTAAACACGATAGGTAATCTCTTCGCCGAAAGCATTCTGGAATTAGTACTAGGCACCACAATTACCGCTGTGTCTGCTATATTATGTTTTAATATAGCTAGAAAGGAGAAAGAAAAGCAGTTTGTTAATTAGTTTCATTTAGGTTGCTAGTCAAGATGAAATTTAAATATAATTTTGGCAGCTTAGTGGTTATTATTCAAATTGAATAATCCAAAAAAAACTAGTCAATTCAAAAATGTATTTCAACCAAGATTTAAAAGAATTACAAGCAGATATTAATGCAAATGAACAACTACTGTGGATGGGGAAACCTTACAGAAAACCTTTTATTCCAAGTTTCCGGGCATTGAACTATGGAGTAATACTGGCCATTCCTTTAGCTCTTATATTTGGTTTAAAATTAACATCGTACGATATAGTATTTAATATTAATATCCAAAATGTGATTGGAGATAATATGCTTTTGATATTAATTGGTACGTTGACCTCGGTCTTTTTTTTATTAATTGGACTTAAAAATTGGGGAAACAGATGTGTCACAACTTATTTGATATCTGAAAAAAACATTTATTTTAAGTTTGCATATAGTATTAATAAGGTATCTTATAATGATATTAAAAATCTTGAGAAAGAAACCAATGTTTATGGCGACACCATTTTAACCACCATTTATCTAAGTTTAAAAATACCACTAGATATCGAACCACATAATCTATACAACTTTAACTTTAAAAGAAATGTAACCCGAATTGAAATTTTTGGAGATGGTGAAGAGGTATTTAATATGATAAAAGATAGAATGTAAAGTATTTAAACTTTAAATAACCTAAATCAAAAAAACATGTTCATTATAAACATAACTTACAAAACAGAACTAGAGAATATTGATCAACATTTAGAAGAACATATTGACTTTTTAAATGAGCAATATGCGATAAAGAATTTCATTGCTTCTGGAAAGAAAATCCCAAGAACTGGTGGAATCATATTGGCTATTATGGATTCTAAAACGGAGTTGGAAAACATCATTGAAAAAGACCCTTTCAAAAAACATGAACTTGCAGATTACGAACTAATCGAATTTGTACCTAGCAAAACCATTGAAGAATTAAAGTTTTTAATCGAGAAATAAGTGATAGCTATATAGCTAAAATCGACATAAAAGAATAACAATACTCATACGGTTCGTGTACAAACACTAACCGTTTTTTTGTGTTTAATTGAATATAAGAATATGAATACGAGTACATATAATTTTAAACTGTATTATAAAGATTGGTGAAAATCATCAAAAAATAAAACCACAATCAATTAAAAAAACAGTACTAATCTCCAATTGAGAAGTACAGAATAAAATTATATCAATGGATAGGAACAAATTTATTAAAAAAGGCATGGTAGGCTTAGGTAGCATCATAGCTTTACCTAGTTTATTATCATCGTGTAAAAAAAAGCAAGGCCCACCAGATGGCATGGGTAATCCTCCTCCGGGTGGTAGACCTCCAATGGATTCTGAACCTTGGGATGGAAGTGGCTCTTGCCCTACCTCACCTTACGAAACAGCAGGGCCTTTCCCTATTAAAACTCCGGCTCAATTAGTAAGAGAAAATATAGTGGTAGATAGAAAAGGCGTACCGGTTTTAATTACACTCACCATTAACAATAGCGACAAAAACTGTGAGCCATTGGCAGATGTGCTAGTCGATATTTGGCATTGCGATGCAGATGGGAACTACTCTGAATACGGTGATATACCTATGCAGAAAACAGACTATAAACAACAACATTTTTTAAGAGGCAGACAAACTACCGATGCAAATGGTCAAGTCTCTTTTATAAGTATTTTTCCAGGATGGTACCAAGGCAGGGCGCCACATGTCCATGTAAAAGTGCTCGATAAAGACGAAAAAACTTTACTGGTTTCTCAAATTGCTTTTGAAGAAGATACAGTTAACGAAATATATGCAACCGAACATTATCGTGGTCCTGCAGATCAAAAGAATGAGACCGACAATGTATTCTCCAACAGTCTTGAAGGAAATATGGCAGACTCACTAACTGGAAATACCAACGATGGCTATGTATTACAAAAAACCTTGATAGTATAAGTTAGCAATAGATACTACTCAGATATACAACAAGCCCTGTCTCCATTCGGATGCAGGGCTTGTTTTTTATAACCGGCACCAAAAAACCTAATTTAATTCTTTCATTTTAGGGCAATTGCCTTATTGATACTATTCACTATAAAGTACATTTTTGATTAAAAAAAGCAGAAATCATTTAAGAAAATGATGAAATCGCCATTAATATATTAGTCTGAATTTTAAACATGAATAGCTTAATTGCATTAACATGAAAGAAAAACTACCTCTTGATCAGGATGACATTAAAAAACTCAAGAAACATCTAATTCCGATGTTTATTTTCCCATTTTTTGTAATTGGAATTTTCGGCACCTTCGCTTATTTCTTTTTCAGTGATTTTGGTGACGATCAGGTGGTTCCTTATGCCTTTTCTGGGTTTGCTTTATTCTTTTTCGGAGTAATTGGCTACATAATTTGGACTGCCATAGCAGACTTACAAAGAGGTTTTAAATTCAGAATTAAAGGAAAAATAACCGATAAAAGACTAGATATTAGAAGAACTGGAGGAACCGGAACTGGGGGTAAATCGAAGACAACTCGCCACTATTATCTATACATCGACAACGAAGAATATACAGTAGATTACAGAGAATATACTCGTGTAAATGTAGGTGCTTATGTGGTAATGGATAAGGCTCCAAAATCGAATCTAACATTGTCATTAGAAATTACAGAAGCAGAACTAACAACAGAAGACAAGGTTTTAAAAGAAGAAAGCAATCAAGAAGTTTTCCAATTCTTAAAGACAGATTTTCCAGAAGTGAAATTCAACGAAAAAGACTACGAAATATTAATGGCAGGCTTTAAGAGATATACAGTAAGAAAATTCATCTTTATGCTTCCCTTTTTATTCATTGTATTTTCGCTTATTTACAGTGATATGATTGGCTTTTTTATAATACTATTCCCAATAGTTATTGTACCTATTATTCAAGCAATAACCATTTTACGCAAGTTTACTATTTACCTTAAAAATCGCAATTATGCTCATAAGAAAGGCATTCCTGCAATTGTAAAAGATAAGCTTACAGTTACATCGAACAGATCAAAAAATAAGAGTCAAATTATTACTTCGTCTGGGAGCTTTGAAGTGGGGTCTTATCATTACGACAAAATAGCTTCGGGAGATAAAATCATCATTTTCAAACCAAAATACGGTAAAAATCCACTCAGTATAATGACTATGGATGAGGAAGAAGTGTACATAGCCTAAAAGCAAAAAAGTAGAAATGGGATTAGTAATCTGGTTAATATTAAGTTTCAATATTATAGCATTAAGCATCTTCTTCATATTTAAAGATTTAAATGAAACTCGGTCTATCCAGATCATTTCAACTATTACCATGTGTTTGGCAATTTGGTCTTTTTGCACCAGTTGGTTGTGGTTCTATTATTTTAATCTTGTATTGAGCTTGCCTGTATTTCTGTTGGGTATTCTTTTCAATACATGGTTAACCTATAAGAAAATCGCACAGAAAATAGTGAAGATAAACTGGATTATCTTTTCTGCTACTATCCTACTGGCTGCTTATTCCTACTATTTTTTTGATATCTAAAATAAATCGAATTCAAATTGCCTAATACTTTTAGGGCAATTGCCTTATTGAATGAGAATTACATCACAAATAAATTTGCTAAGTGTAATTAAAACCCAAAATTATATGAAAAATCATCTGATCATTACCACTATTATTTTATTCATTTCTACCAGTTTTTCATTCGCTCAATCTGTACAAGAATTTAAAGTAAAAACGCTTGGCCCTGCAAACCTCAATTATAGAAAGAGTCCGAAACGTGTATTAATTGGAGATTTTCAGGTAAAATACCAAACAGCACTCAATTTAGAAGATGAAAAAAAAGGTGGCAAAATGTGGAGAGGTGGAATTAAAGGAGATGCAAAAGCCTCGCTTACTTTAGTTTTGGATGGATTAGAACCAGATAATTTGCAAACACTCACAGACCAACTTTACCAACAATATATAAGCAACCTTAAAGCACAAGGTTTCGAAATTGTACCTATTGAAGAACTTTGGAATCATAAATTATACGAAAAAAATCGTGAGAAAAGATGGGAATTGAAAGCAGGTGCTGGTCCCGAACAAGGTGATGAATTTGGAATGATCTTAACCAGACCTTCCACACAAAAATTTGTAGTGGCAAAAAATACAGTTGATCCTAAAATGCCTGGCAATATGTCTGTTTTAACCGATTACGAAGAGAACACAGAACGCAAATTAAGCATGCAGAAAAATGACTTTATATTTAATAAAGTGGTTATTGTGGTATCAGCTTTTGAAGATGGGCAAAGTGAAACATCCAAATCACTAAACAGAGCAGCTGGTTATGCTCAAGTAAAGGCAGAAACCAATTTTAAAATTAGCGAAGCAAGCACCAACAAATTTGACATGGGAACCATGATAGTAAAAAGTGGAGTAGAAGTAGCGAATGTATTAGAAAAACAAAAGTTTGATGCTTCACAAGGTGCAGACGTAGATAAAAGAGGAACAGATATCGGAGTTTTAAGAGTGTGGAAGGTAGAAGACCAAGAAGACATAAACCTCTCGGTAGTAGAATGTAACCCGACAAAATACATAAACGGCTCAAAAATCGGTGCAGAGGCATTTCTTACAAATACTGCTGAAGCCATGATTCAAAAATCCAAATAGTTGTTTCGAAAGCTTATTTACATCCATCAATTAGCTAGTAATTTCTGGTGTTAATTGAGCAACTTACAGCGATAATTAACATCAGAAATTTCATTTTTACTTACTAAAAGAAGTTTATCCCTAATTTGGAATATTTCAAAATTGAATAAGAATTAACTGTTAATCTATGGATTTGTACTATTTTTATCTGAGATATTCAACAAATATGAAAAGATTAATAGGCAGCTTATTATTACTATTAGGGTTTAACTATACTGCAAATGCACAGCAAAACACTATTGATGAAATTCAAAAAATAAAATCTACTTTACACGAAAAACAAGACGGAGATAAAATTTTAGCTTTAAAAGATATCGGTTTAAAGTTTAGGTCTATAAATGTAGATAGTGCAAAATATTATCTCGACAAAGGATACGCCGAAGCAGAAGCTTTAAATAGCGATTACCATAAAGCATTGCTAATTAGTTCTAAAGGTATTTTAGCTTTTGATGCTGGTAAGTTCGATGAAGCACTTAAACTCTATGAACAAGCAAAACCTGCTCTTGAAGCATCAAATAATCATTCAGCAATAGGTGCATTGTATAATAATATTTCTAATGTTTACGAGAGAACAGGAAAGGTAGATGAAGCGGTAAAAGTATTATTGGAGGGGCTAAAGCATTATGAAATCGCAAACGATTCAGTATGGATTGCGGGCTCTTATATCAATCTGGGTAATAAGTACAAATTCATTAAAGAAACAAACTTGGCAATTGAAGCTTATATAAAAGCGAAGGAACTCTATAAGCAATTAGGTAATCAATATTACGAAGCTTTTGTATATAATAACATGGCGAATACCTACGTAGACGCTAAAGAGTTTGAGAAGTCTATTAGCCTTGCTACACAATCTTATAAATTGTTCGACAAACTTGGAATAAGGTTAGATGCTGGCTATCCTTTTACAAATCTTGGCGTTGCTCATTTAGAATTAGATCGACTAGATTCTGCCGAATTCTATTTAAACAAAGCACTTGCCTTGCAAGTAGAAAAACAAGAACAATATGAAACCATCTTCTTAAAAAAGAATTTGGCTAATGTGTTTCTAAAGAAAAATGAACTTAACAAAGCTAAAACATCGGCTACAGAGGCTTTTGAGCTTGCTAAGCAAAACAATGTACTTCCATTTCAGCAACAAACTGCTGAGACATTGTCTAACATTTATAAGTCTCAGGGAGATTATAAAAAGGCATTTAAGTATTTACAAGAAAGTGCCATTATAAGAGATAGCCTACTTGTAGATGAACGTGCTAAAGAAGTACTTAACCTTAAAGAAAAATACGAAACCGAGCAGAAAGAAAACCAAATTTTACGGCAACAAAATCAATTAGTAGCTAGTGAACTCACCTTGAAAAAGCGGAATATGATTATCGCTGCTATTTCTGGTTTGGTGGTATTCATTCTGGCTATTGGCTTTTTTGTATTTAGAGTGCAAAGTTTAAAAGCAGAGCGAATTAAAAGAGATGCTGAATTACAAAAAGCGGTTGCAGAAGCAAAAGCACAGGAAAATTTGAAAGAGCAACGCATTCGCATCGCCAGAGATTTGCATGATAATATTGGCTCTCAACTCACTTACATCATTTCCATTGCAGAAACTACCAAAAGTGGTATTAGCAAAGGGGAAGCTTTTTTGGCAGAAAAACTCACTCAAATGAAACAGTTTTCGCTAACTACCATCTCGGAACTTAGAGATACCATTTGGGCAATGAACAAAGATGAAATTAGCATGCTCGATATTCAAGAGCGCACGCAGCAACTAGCGGCAGCCATCCACGATGCTACAGACGATCAAATTCAAGTAAAAATTGAAAGCAGTTATGGCGATAAAATTCTAAACACTTTCACCGGAATGAATCTTTTTAGAATTATTCAAGAGTCTGTAAATAATGCAGTTAAACATGCTGATACTAAAGAAGTTCTTGTAGAATTTAATTATTCGCCAGATAAAGTGGATGTTTCAATTGTAGATTATGGTGTGGGTTTCGACACAGAGAATAATTCTAATGGCAATGGTTTGTATATTATGAAAAACAGAGCCCTAAAAGCCAGAATAGATTATGAATTAACTAGCCAAATTAATGTGGGGACAAAAATAAGTTTAACTGTTGAAGACTTGGCAAATATACAGTATCAATCAGAAGAAAAAATATAACACACTATGGAAACAAAGCTGGCAATTGTTGATGATAATACTTTTTTGGCTCGATCTATCAATGAGAAATTATCCATCTTCGATGATCTCAAGATAAAATATACAGTCTTTAATGGAAGTGAGTTTTTGGCTAAGCTAGAAAAAGATCACAACCTCGATTTGGTGCTCATGGATATTGAAATGCCCGTGTTAGACGGGATTGAAACGGTGAGTATCGTAAAAAAGAAATACCCGCACATTAAAGCTTTAATGCTCACAGTTTTCGATAATGATGAGAACATAATTAATGCGATTAAAGCGGGTGCAGATGGCTACCTTTTAAAAGAGATTGAAGCCGAGAAACTGCACAAAGCCATTATAGAAACGATGGAAGGTGGAGCAGCTATGAGTCCTTCTATTGCCGTAAAAACCCTAAAGCTTTTACGTTATCCAGAAAAGCAAAAAGAACTTTCTACTGAAGAAGCCATTGTTGAGCTGAGCAACAGAGAAGTTGAAGTATTGGAGCAATTAGCACAAGGCTTGAGTTATACTACTATTGCAAAAAACATTTTCCTCTCTCCTAGCACCGTTCGTAAACACATCGAAAATATTTACAAAAAACTCCAAGTGCACAACAAGCTAGAAGCCGTGCAAAAAGCCAGAAGACAAAACTTGATTTAAGTTTAATGTTTGAATCACCTTTAAATCAGTCATAAACTAATTTTATATTAGAAGTAATATCTATCATTTTGTCCTTAATTTGTTAAATTGGCTTTCCCAAATTATCAAATAACATAGCTGATTGGAAAATTAAACTAGCTACAAAAGATAGAAATAAAATGACTGAAGTAAAGCAAACAGCCTTTTGTAATCATTGCAAATGTGAAGTAAAAGGAAACTTTTGCCCGAATTGTGGAAATCCTCGCAAACTAAAACGGATTAACAGTCAATACATCTTATCTGAAATAGCAAGTGTATTTAACTTCCACAAAGGTATTTTATATACTATTAAAGAACTCTTACTAAGACCAGGAAAAAGTATTCAGTCTTTTATACATGAAGACCGAAAAAGGCTAGTAAAACCAATCATCTTTATACTGATTTGCTCTTTAACTTATACCCTCAGCCAGCAATATTTTCAATTTGAAGATGGCTATATCACAGCAAGGGGTTTAGAAGAATCTACCACTACAAAAATTCTTGAATGGATTCAAAAAAACTATGGCTATGCGAATATTCTAATGGCCGTTTTTATCGCATTCTGGACCAAAATCCTTTTCAGAAAGCATAATTACAACTTTTTCGAAGTATTGATTTTGCTATGTTTTGTAATGGGAATTGCCATGCTTATTTATTCAGTTTTTGGAATATTTGAGAGCATTTCGCATCTAAAAGTATTGCCGTTCGGCTCTTTTATTGGCTTCATTTATCTATCGTGGGCGATTGGGCAATTCTTTGACAAAAGCAAAAAACTCAATTATTTTAAAGCATTCTTGAGCTATATACTCGGAATGCTCTCGGCCATATTTTTAACAATTGCAACAGGCATATTAATAGATATATTGATAAAAAAATAAAACTTAACCCTACTGTAACGAATTTATGATACTCAAATTCAGGTTTTGCATCTTAATGCCAAAATATGTAAAATTAGAGTATTAGTACTAGAACACTCAGTAGGAATTTATGCCAATTTCAAGCAGAGTTTTATAAAGAAATTTTATGTATAAACTAGTCAAGATTCATAAAGACAATAATCTGGATACTATAAAAATTTCTAGTAGACCACAAGCAGGTTTTGTACTATTATTACTAGCATGCCTAGCTGGTTTGTGTACGATACCATTTACAGATTATCGAAATGATTTTTTTTCTTATGTAGGCGTCTTTTTTGTATTTGGAGGAACATTATACTATCTCGTTACAAACTTTCAAGTTACTACTTTTGAAAATAAGACAAACATAAAAGTTAGAAAAGGATTTAGCACTTGGCAAATTCCATTTGATTGTGTTTCTGGTGGATATACGAATTACTATAAAAAAGTAACTAGACAAAGTGGAAATACTACACACTTTTTAGATCTTGAGCTTCACGTAAGTTTGCCAGAAAATAAAAACCAATGGATTAGAAATGGTAAGGCAAATGTGTTTAATTATGCTTTTAGTAATTGGGGATACGAACAACAAAATACTTGGGAAAAACTCAATGAAATTCTCGATGAGAAAGGCATTCCAAATTACACTAAAAATTAGTGTGTATTTTTTCTCTATAAAACTTAAATACTCTAGTGCAAATCTCTCAATTATTAGCAACAACCTCCAAAATCAAAAACATCATTTTCATTTTCCTATGTGTAATCAGTTTTAAAACAGCCATTGCTCAAGCAGATTTATCAGAAACAGAAAAGCTTGCTGTCACAGCCAAAGTTTGGGGCTTTTTAAAGTATTATCATCCCAATGTGGCAGCAGGAAAATTAGATTGGGACCAACAATTATTTGATATTTTACCCTCTGTCGAAAAAGCAAATAACAAAGCAGAACTATCTAAAATCTATTCAGATTGGATCGAAACTTTAGGTCAAATTAAACCCTGTAAAAAGTGCCAAACTAATAATGAAACAACCCATTTTGAAAAGAATTTTGATTTAACATGGCTAGCAGATAACAAGTTATTTACAAAAGAGCTAACGGAAAAGCTCAAGTTTATAGAGCAAAATAGGTTTCAAGGAAAACACTATTATGTATCTACCAAAGGCAAATTAAACCTACTTGAAATCACCAACGAAAAACCATATGAGAACTTCGATTGGAAAAACAGAAAATTAAGACTCTTATCTCTATTTAGATACTGGAACACAATTGAATATTTCTACCCACATAAATATGTACTAGATACAGACTGGGATTTAGTACTCACTCAGATGTTACCAAAGTTTTCTAATACAGATTCAGAATTAGATTACCACTTAGCCATGTTGGAGCTTGTAGTAAATATTGATGATAGCCATGGTTATTTTACAACTGATGTAATTCAACACTATTTTGGATTAAAACAGATTCCGGCTTCTTTTAAAATTATTGATGAAAAATTGGTCCTAAACGGTATTTACGACAATTCGCTGGCAGCTTTAAACGATATTAAAATCGGTGATGTAATTACTAAAGTAGATGGGGTTGATATAGCTGAGAAATTGAAACAAAACCTTAAATACATAAACGGAGCTAATTATAGAACAAAACTCGTATATGCATTTGGTAAAATCTTGAACGGCTCTACAAATAGTGTTGAAGTAGAAATTACCAGACAGGGTGAAACTAAAACACGTAATCTGGCAAGATATACCTATGATCAATTCAACTACAATGTAAAGCCAGAACCTTGGAGGAAAATGGAAGACGATATTGCATACATTAATCTTGGAGCCATTAATGGAAAAGAATTGCTCTAAGTACTTGATGAAATACAAAATAGTAGAGCTTTAATTCTCGACCTCAGAAGATATCCGCCGAATTTTTATGGATACATACTCAGAAACTTTTTAGGAGCAAGAGAAAGTATAATCGCTAAACAATTAAATTCTGATTTAAACTATCCTGGAAAATATATTCTTACTGAACAAGATGAAATTAAAACAATGCCTTCAAAATTTAATGGGAAAGTAGCCCTGCTAGTTTGTGAAACTACACAAAGCCGAGCAGAATATACCGCTTTGTGGATTCAAAATGGATATAATGTAACAACAATTGGTAGCCAAACAGCAGGTGCTGGTGGAATGATGATTCAACAGGAGTTTGTAGGAGGTTTTAAGAGTTACTTTACAAGTTCTGGAATCTTTTATCCGGATATGACACCTGTGCAAAGAAATGGTGTGAAGATAGATATTGAGGTAAAACCAAGCATACAAGGAATAATTGATGGTAGTGATGAGGTACTTGAAAAAGCAATCGAATTTATAAATAGCAGCGAATAAATATCGCTTACAGAAGCAGAGTCTACAAAGGTTCAGAATGTAGACTCTGCTTAATGCTCAATTAACTAAATCTCCATTTAGCACAAGTTTATAAGTAGCAAGCTTGCCTTTGGGCTCAACTTTATAAGGCACGCCTTCTGGTACTTTCACATTCATAATGAGCAAATCACCTGAAATCTTCCAATCTACGTGCACCAAACCCAATGGATGCGGCACAGTTCCTTTTGCCCAAGTGAGCAACTCAGATTGAGGGTTAATGTGGATAGTTTCTCGCTCAAACTGCTGATAGTAACCTAATTGTACACCAAGTGCTTCGGTAGAAAGGAAAAAAGTAGGATGTGAACTCCAAGCATGGCTTCCGGTACCACCTTCTGCCCCATCTGGACCAACTAAATCGAAATGTTCCCATGCAGTATCATCTCCCTTGTAAATCATTCTTGCCCAGTACTTTTTTATAAATTTTTCAGCAATATCTGCCCTTCCCTCTTTATACAATGCAGAAAGCACATAAAAACTACCATACGGAGTAGTTTTCCGCTTATGGTATTCTTCACCTATATCTTCTAATTCAGTCTCTAGAAACTGCATCACTTTTTCAGCTTGTAAGTCAGAAGCCACATCGTAAATCACTGGCAAAGCATTAGAAGTAGGATAATAATGATCTACTTTCACTCCTTCATGGAAGCCATCAAAGAAAGCATTTTTTTCTTCATCCCAGAATTTCTCAGTAATTACCTTATCAAGTTTGTCTGCTTCTTCTCTAAAGAATTTTGCATCATTTGGTTTTCCTAAAACATCAGCAAAACAGGCAACATCATTTAAGGCTCTGCTAATTAATGCTTGAATTCCAGTGAGATCATCAAATCGGTCAACGGCTGTCCATTCGTAAAATACCCTTTCCAGATTTATATAACCAGCTTGCTCTTTTTTAGCTAGAATTTGATTCATGAGACTTTTATAGTCTTCGTAATACTTTTTAACAAGCGACAAATCTCCCGTGTAATCTGTATACCATTTTAATGTAACCAAGAGAATTAATGGAAAGTCATTATGTCTGTTTTGCGGCCCTTCCCACATATCTTTATGATACATTTGAGTAAAAAGCTCAATACTTCTCTTCATCAATCGGGTATCGCCAGAAGTTGCCAAAGTGGTTGCAAACTCTGGTAAAGCATCGCCTGCATAGTGCCCACGCTCACGAAATGGTGTGTCTGTGTAGGAATCTTCTGCACAAACCCTTAAAGTTCGCCAACCTAGATTCCAAATTTTATTTAACAAAGGATCGGAACTCTCAAAAGCTCCTTGCAACTCAAAAGGATACATTTGATCGAAACTACCTGCATTTAAAAGCTGTGCTTTTTCACCTTTGGGAGGTGTAATATGTATTTGCAAATATCGAAAACCATAAGGTTTAAAGGTCTCGTAATGCTGTTTGTTACTGCTTGTAATAAAGCGTGTTCCAGTGCTGATGATGTAGTTTTTATATATCCAAGCAAGACCAGAGTCATTCAATACTTCTGCCCAACCAATGTCTATTACAGTTCCTTCTGGTGCATCAATATCCGCGAAGATTCTTCCGAGCGTTTTGCCTCCCATATCCAACACAAATGCTGTTGGCTCTGTAATAGCTATATCCTTAAAGTTTTCGTCTAAAGTATCTATTCTTTTATCTAGTGCAGGTTGTTGCCAAACCATTTCTCTCGGAGCTGAATTAGTAAGTTCATTGGCTTTGTGGTCTATCCACTCAAAAGCACTTAAGTCTTTGTCTTCTTTCAATTTCGCTGCTATTTCTTCCGCTTTTTTCATCTCATCTTCTTGCGCTTTATTAAACATCAACTTAGTCGATTTGAAAATGATATCGCTATCTTCTTTTTGCTTATTGGCAGAAACAATCAAGCTAGCATCTTTGGGAATTGCTAAGTTAAATTCCCAACCTCCCCAAAGGGTATTGAGATCAGCAAAGAAGTAATTCCAGCCTTGATTGAGCTTTAACACAAAATTCTTTCTTACTCTGTTAATGGAATTATCTTGATTTTCAGCAGCTTCTAAGACTTTGCCATTTAAGAAATGAGAACCCCAATGTAAACCCACTTCAACTTCTTGGGCTTTATCAGAATAAATATAAGTGTAGGCAAAAAATCTGTAAGATGATCTGTATTGATTTTCTGTTTCTTTGAGAGGCGTTACTTTTCTAAAAGTGTAAAATGCTTCATCGTTTTTTAAAGGATATGCACCCAATAGTTTAAAAGGAACTCGCTTATCATTAGTTAAAAAAGGCATTGCTCTTGGAGCCAACTTTCCCCAATGATCTTGTTTTGAAACCACTAGAGGCTTATACCATTTTGAGTCGTCAAAATCTGTTTTATTCCACTCTACAGGGTCTTTTCTACTATCGTATATTTCCATAGGGCCACAAGCAAAAGAAAGTTGCAGAGCATCTTCAT
The DNA here is from genome assembly GCF_026250525.1 of Chondrinema litorale. GTDB lineage: Bacteria > Bacteroidota > Bacteroidia > Cytophagales > Flammeovirgaceae > Chondrinema > Chondrinema litorale. The sequence goes on along the minus strand of NZ_CP111048.1, from coordinate 265,996 downwards.
CAAAACCTTTTGACGGGAGCATTTTCCAATCTCCCGGTGTGCTCAAATCGATCTTATTTTTTCCTGTATCTACTTCACCCCAAGCTTTAAATCCACCGATACTTAATGGCACTTGAAAAGTTAATACACCATTTGAGAGCGCTTTTACAGCAATGGTATTTTTACCTGCTTTTAAATAATTGGTAATGTTCAACGAGTCGTAAACTGGCTCCGTTAGTTCAAACCTAAGCGGACCAAAATTGACAAATGTTCCATTGATATATAAATGGTAACGAGAGTCTGCAAATAGGGAAATCCACGCATTTTTGGGTGGATTTTCCAGATTAAAAGAATTCCTGAAAAATACTACTTGTTGCCTACCTTCTCCGGTTTCATTTTTCCAGATAAAAGCTGATTCAGACTGTTGAGCAAACAGAGAACTCGAACTATAGTAAAATACAAAGATCAAAAAAAGTAGAGCTGGTTTGTAAGTTTTTAGCGATTGCATAAAGTGTTTTCTATGATTAATACTTGGTGATGAACTGTATAAAAAATGAGGCTACTTAAAATAAGCAACCTCATTCAATTTAGTTAATATCCCGGGTTTTGGACTAAATTCGGGTTATTAGCAACTTCAGTATTGGGTATAGGAAATACTAAATTCTCATCTTTAAACTCGAAATCATCTCGGGCAGAGTTAAAATCCCAAGTGGTTAGATCAATTTCTCCCATCATATACCTTCTTCTCAGATCGTACCAACGATGTCCTTCTTCGCAAGCTAATTCAATCCTTTTTTCTGCAAAAATCCATTCAAGAATAGTCTCTGTATCCGTTTCTGAAATATCAAGATCGGCAGGCACCGCAGCTTCAATACCATCTTCTGTAGAAAACCGAGCTCGTTGACGAATTTCATTGATTAATGCAATTGCTTCACTGGTGCTTTCTCCTGTACGGACAATGGCTTCTGCTTTTAAAAGTAGTATATCTGCGTAGCGCAAAATTCGTGGATTGTTTAAGTTGATGTTATAGCTTCCAGCAAAACCGCTAGAACTTGTGCCATCCAAAGTATACTTAATTACATTGGTTACACCTGCATCTAAATCTAATGTATAATCTAATCTTGGGTCACCCTCTTCGTATGCATTTATAAGAGACTCAGTAGCAAACATAATATTGGTGCCAACCCAAGAAGGAGTTTGTGTATACATTCCATAATAAGCTGTAAGATCACCCACCACAGCGAAGGCATCATTATCTAAAAATGGATTTGAAACCTGAGACTGATCATTCGCTTGATATTCAAAAAGAGACTCTCCATTGTTTTCTTGCGCTGCATCAAAATTATCTCTGTAGTTAGGCATTAGACTCAAACCACTAATCGCATTAAAGTTCGCAATTGCCGCAGTAAAATCGCTTTGGTTATTGTTTACAGAACCTCTAAATACAAGTATTTTACCTCTTAAGCCTAAAGCTGAATTACTTGTTACGCGGCCTAAATTACTTGCATCCCACTCACTTGGAAGTAAAGTAGCAGCTTCTTCCAAATCAATTATTGCTTGATCTAGCAATTCTGTACCTTGAGAACTCGGAGGATAAGCATCTTCCAATTCTGTAATTCTCTCTGTCACTAATGGTGCTGCCGAACCATAAGTATTCCAAAGTTTAAAATACATCCAAGCTCTTAAAAACAGGGCTTCTCCTCTATGAATTGGCTTTAGCTCAGGCATACGCGAATAAACATCCTCATCTGCTTCATCAATCTTTTGAATAACTATGTTTGACCTAGCTATTAATTGATAAGCATATGTATAAAAAGAAGTTAACCTGCCATCCCCTCCATTAATATTTACAAAACGCTCGTAACCTTGTGTGCCTTCGGTTGTAAGATCATCGCCCGGTAAAGCCCAAATTCCAGCTAGCCAGTTGTTTGATCTAAAGGTATAGAAGAATGATACTTTTTGATAAATACCTAAAACAGCCTGAGTCATTTGCTCTTCATTTAAAAAGAAACCTGCTTCGGTATCACCTATGGGGTCTAGTTCTACTGTTTCTTCATTACAAGAAGAAAATGTAAAAGCTAATATCAGGAGAAATGTATATATAATTTTTAATGATTTCATAGCAATTAGATATTAAAAGTTAATATTTAAGCCGCCAATAAAGGTGGTTGGTGTAAAATCATTTTCTGGGTCAAGACCTGAATATGATGAGACTACAAAGAGATTTGAACCTGAAACGTAGCATCTCAAACTACTCACACCCAGTTTGTTCAAAATACTCTGATCGAATGTATAGCCAAGTTGAATATTTTGCAGTCTTAAAAAATCTGCATCCTCTACCCATCTGCTAGAAAAACGGGTATTGCCAGAAGGGTCTTCTGCTACTGCTCTTGGCATAGACGTAGAATGATTTTCATCTGTCCAGCGATTTAAGGTAGAAGCCAGAAAGTTAGAACCACCAACTTGCATATTTTCTCCAGTCTGGCGTATACCATTTACTTTTTGCACATCGCCTACACCCCTAAAATCGATTCCTAAATCCCAGTTTTTATAGTTGAATGAGAAGCTTAAACCATAGTAATAACCCGGAATAGTTTTACCAAGATAAGTTCTATCATACTGATTGATAATAGAATCTGGTTCTGGACCAACATATTGGTTTTCAATTTCGGGGTTAGGATTGCTGTACAAATCAAGATAATAAATATCTCCTGGAGATTTCTGACTTTCATAACCCGGATCGCTGTACTTTTCCATCCAAGCATCTACCTCAGCTTTTGACTGAAAAATACCGCCAACCTGATAACCATAGATATAATTAATTGGGTAACCTTCTTCTATTCTCTCGCTTCCACCTTGTGGGCGACCAAGGTATATATCGGTTACTTCATTTTTTACAGTAGTTAAGTTACCAGAAACATTGTAATGCAACTGACCTACATTACCACTATATCCAGCCTGAAACTCAAAACCAGTGTTTTTTACCTTGGCAAGGTTTACTACTGGATTGTTTAATGCGCCAATTACAAGTGGAATGTTTATGGTTTGAAGAATATCGTCGGTTAGTCTGCTATAATACTCAGCGGTTAAGCTCAATTTATTATTGAAAAATGCAGCATCAAAACCGATTGTAGTTGTTGAAACAGTCTCCCAAGACATATCTACAATTGGGAAATCGCCCAAAACCGCAGCAGGATTTAAAACACCATCGCCTTCTGCTTCTCCTCCACTACCCAAAGCATATTTTGGATTGTAATTTACTAATGACAAGTAGGCAAAATCTACTGTTTCTTGGTTACCAGTTTGTCCCCAACCACCTCTAAGTTTTAGATCGGTTAACCAGTCGATACTTTGCATAAATATTTCATCAGAAATACGCCAAGCAGCAGCAAAAGATGGGAATGTACCCCATTTATAACCGGGACCAAATTTAGAAGACCCATCTCTTCTCACTGTTGCATCCAGATAATATTTATCTTTAAAACTATAGCTCATACGTGCCATGTAGCCTTGAAGACCTGAACGATATCTTTCATAAAAAGCACCTTTATCTTCATTGTTCCAACCTTCGTCAACACGTCTTTGGTCAAAAGAAGAAATAGGTGAGTTATTACCAATACCCAATGTTTTAATGTTCCAATTTACACGTTGGTCAGTAGCATTTAAGATCAAGTCGAAATTGTGACTGCCAAAACTTTTGTTGTAACCGATTAAAAATTCTTTTACAAGGTTACTGTTCACCGTTTCTCTGTTGTTATATGTATTGCCAGATGGATCAAGAATACCTATATCAGCTCTAAAAAGCCCATTTTCTAATCTATCGTATTGCTCATACTCATTAGAATAGTAATCTAAGCTGAGTGTACCTCTAATTCTAAATCCTGAAAATGGGGAAACTTCGGCATAAAATGAACCCATGTTTCTCATTAAAGTATATTGGTCTACTTCGTAATTTCCTACTCCAAGAAAATTATTATTGGTCCCATTTCCATAAGCTTTGAGCACATCAACACCATCTACTATTCCAGTTGTTGTAGCAAAACCACCGGGTCCATTTTCATCGAAAAGTGGCTGCCAAGGTGCTGCAAATATTCCACCTTGATTGTTAAAGTCAGACTTGGTATAAGCAATGCGGTAAGACTCTCCCACTTTAAGCCAAGAAGTTAAATTGTGATCTGAGTTAATATAGAATGAGTACCTTTCGAAATCGTCTGAATAGATTGGGTTTTCTTGTGAAGAGTAGCCTGCACCCATAGAAAAGTTAGAAAACTCTGTTCCACCAGAAACACTGGCATTATAATCTTGAATAATCGCATTATCTATTCTTTGTTCGTTTTGCCAATCGTAAGTGGGGCTGTTACCTAAATAAGCAGATGATGAAGGATCGTAAAAGCGGTAAATATTTGGGTCGGGATTGTAGGAAGAATTATTATCCATTGCTTCCTGATAAATATCTACATATTGTTGCGTATTGAGTAAATCGTATTTTTTATAAACATTCTGTATACCCGTTTTAGCAGAGAAATTCACCTTCATTTTTCCCTTCGAACCTCTTTTGGTTGTAATAAGTATTACGCCATTTGATGCCCTAACTCCATAAATAGCAGAAGCTGAAGCATCTTTTAAAACAGAAATAGATTCAATATCATTAGGGTTAATCATATTAAAAATATTTACATCTCCTCGTAAATCTTCTGTTCTAGAATCTCTAGCGGCAGAACCACCTTCGTATATTGGCACACCATCAATTACATAAAGTGGATCGTTATGGCCTAGGGTACTAACACCTCTAATTCTAATTTGAGGCCTTGCATTAGGGTTACTGCCAGGGTTACTTACATATACTCCCGTCATCTTACCTTGCATGGCAAACTCTGGCGACATGGTGTTCGATTTTTTAATCTCATCAGTTCCTATTTGAGAAACAGCACCTGTAATATCTTTACTCTCTCTAGTACCATAACCAATTACAACTACTTCTTCTAATTGTTCGGTATCTACCTCCAATGCAACATCAATCACACTTTGGTTAGCTACTGCAATTTCAAAAGTCTGATAGCCTATATAACTGTAAGATAATACATCATCGGGATTTACATTTAAACTGTATTCGCCATCCAAATTTGTTGAGGTTCCAGTAGAAGATCCTTTAATAATGATACTCACACCGGGCAAAGGCTCTCCATCGTAAGCGGCGGTAACTTTACCTGTAACTTTGACTTGCTGGGGGTCAAAAATTTCCTCTACCAATTGGTGTGAATTATTTCTGTATTTTGAGATGTGTATGTTGTTATTTACTCTTGTAAACCGTAATCCCGTTTGCTTAGAAATAGACACTAATAAATCAGCAACTGTATTTTCTCCCCTATTGAGTCTAATCTCTTTGTCTTTTCGGATCGCATCGGTATAAGTAAAATTAAAATCAGTTTTCAGTTCTAGTTCGGCTAAAGCTGATGCTACTGATGTTTTTTGGTTGTCAATATTCACTTTAATATCATGAATACTTTCCCTTTGTGCATTCCCTTCGTTGGCCAATAAAAGACCACAAAAAAGGACTTGTAAAAAAATGCCATAGAGTATTAGCTTAGACATAATGAGAATTTGTCTTAGTAGTTTCAATTTCATATTTTTAAGAGGTTTAAGTATAAAAAATCTTATTCCGAACAGCTCTTGTATTGCGTTATGAAGCGCTAACTAATAGGCAATATTAGAGCTCTCTAAGCTGGGTTTTCATTATGGAATTTGCCTTCCTTTTAATTACCCAGCTTTTATAAGCTTTAGCTCAAGTGCTATTTCCCAGTATTACATTGTTATCATTTTCCATTTCATTTTTTTATTAGTGTTACTTTTTTCCCTTCGATCTTAAAATCAAAATTGTAGGAGATGTTTAAACCTATCAATACATTATCTAAAGACTCATTATCAAATTCTCCTGTAAATAGATATTTTGGTTCCCATAATTCATCTTTAATAAAAGATACATCGTACCACCTTTCCAATTCTTTCAGTATATCCTTTAATTGAGCTTGCTTAAAACTGAGGGTTCCGTTTTTCCAAGCAAGTACCTCATCTTTATTAAATTTATCTTTAACAAAGTTTCCTTCTTTTTGGTAAATCACACGTTCATCTGGTTTTATAACTATAGAATTTCCAATGTGATCATTCACCTGTAATTTACCTGTTACAAGTGCTACCTCTAGCTGTTCGTAAGCCCTTATATTAAATGAAGTTCCTAATACTTTTGCTTCAATATTATTAGTGACTACAATAAATGGCTTTTTAGGATTCTCGGCAACCTCAAAAAAACCTTCGCCAGTGAGGTATACTTTTCTGGTATCGCCAGTAAACTGCTTTGGAAATTTGAGTGTACTGCCCGAGTTCAATTTAATTTTAGTACCGTCACTTAGTGCTAATGTGAGTTTGTGCCCGTAAGTAACTTCTTTATTAATTAATTCAGTTTCGGCTATAGACTGAGCATTATCAAAATGCTGTTTTTGAGCATAAAATAACCATGCTACTAGCCCAATTGCCAATGGTATTAGTACGGCTGCAATTTTTTTATAATGGAAAGAAAAACTCTTTTTAGGTGGTATGTATTGATGTTTTTTTAATGTTGGGTTAAATATTCTGTCATGTAATTCCGAAGCATCTTCTTCACTTATTTTCGGATAATTCTCCACTCTCATGTGTTGAATTATATACTTAGCTTGTAAAACATCATTTTGCTTATCAGGATTATTTCTGGTCCATTCCATCCAAAATTCGCCTGCTTCTTCATTATCATGTTTTACCCATTCAACGAAATATTCGTCTTTGATAAAATCTTCTACAGTATATTCCCGAAAATTCATTATCTGCTTAATCTAATTTTAATTGAGATAACTCACCTCAAATGTTTAAAAGAAGTTTTTAACCTTCTATATAACAAGAGGGCAACTTTTAGAAGTTGGGACATTTTTGTTCAAAAAAATTTAAAGGGATAGATTTTTTTTTAATTAGCCAATTAAACATAGTAATACCAATGGCCAAAGCAGGTATTTTAATTTGGATGCGATTTTCTCTTTTAGAGATTCTATACCTCTATAAATGAGTTTTCTTGCAGTATCCTTACTGTTTAGTCCCATAATGTATGCGACTTCTTCGTGAGACATGCCATCAATATAATAATGTATAATTGCTTGTCGCTTTTTTGTAGAAAGTTTATTTAACCCCACATTCATTAGATGTATCCTTTCTCTAATGAGCTCCTCTTTTATCAAGGTAGTTTCAGCATTTATTTTAATTTTGAAGCCATCTGAATACAAATCATTACTAAAAAAAAGTAGTTCTTTTTTTCTAGACTTCTCCATAATTAATCTATAAAGCGACCTATACAAGTAAGATTTTATAGAGATAACATCGCTGAGGTTTGTCCTTTTTTCTTTGAGGTATAAAAACAAATCGTTTATATAATCTTTAATCTTATCACTATCTCTTAAATATTGATGTCCGAAGGCATAGAGCGGCTCAATATTTACTTTGTAAATGTACGATAGTGCTTTGTCATTTCCATTTTTAAAAGCCGCCCAAATTTGTTTATCTTCTAACTTATTAAAGTCAAAGATATCGTCAGCTCTCTCTTTCAAAGCAGTACTATCTATTTGTGGATTGAAAGTACTACGGATTTTCATATTTACCTTTTTATCATATTTGCATAAATTGTTTCATGCTTTGTTAAGTGTTAGCTAAATGTAAATAATAAAACCTTTAATAAAAAAAATTACCTAAAATGAGATGACATAAACTGCCTGTTTTACATTAAAAATTAGGTAATAGAATTACTATTTATACTGAAGTTACCATTTGTTTTTTTTCAGAATCCCAAACTTTTAATTTTAAGCAATTGATTATATCTCTTGGATGTAAAGTGGTGGTTTTGGGGTTTTGTAACTCTGGCATTCCCTTCATGGCTTCTTTAAGCCTGTAAAAAGGAATACGGTGATTAATATGATGCACATGGTGATAGCCAATATTTCCAGTAAACCAATTCATGGTTGTTCCCATCACTAAATAACTAGTAGAATTGAGTGCGGCATTACTGTAACTCCAATCCATATTTTGCTCAAAGCTTGCTTCAGGGAAATTATGCTGTGCATAAAAGAGATAAGCGCCAAAACCATGAGCAATAAAAAATGGCAATATCCAGCTAAAAATTAAGCCATGCATTCCAGCATAACTATAAATGAGCCAAGCAACTGTAAAGTGAAACAACAAAGCGACTAATGAGTCCCAATGATTAGAAAAACTCTTGAAAATAGGTTTAATATTAAAATCAAAAATGAATAAAGTGAAATAGCCAAAAAAGATTGTTAAGGGATGTCGCTTTGCCAGATATATATACCTTTCTGATTGTGTTAACTTCAAATATTTTTCTTTGCAAAGTAGCGGGTATGAGCCTACTCCATTATTAGATAGTTTTGAGTTATGATGGTGGTGGTGGTCATGTGTCCGCTTCCAAATGCTTGCTGGCGACATTACAAAAACACCAAATATGGTCATTATTATTTTTGCTAGCTTAGATTTCCTTAGAATTGCCCCATGTTGATAGTCGTGGAAAATCACAAAAAACCTAACTATTAATAATGCGCTTAATAGACTAAACCCTAAGGTTAATGTCCAATGAAAATTAATATAAGTGCCGGCAAAGGCCAAAATTAAAAACAACAATGTACTTAAAGTACAATACCAACTTCTTTCAGGAATTTCATTTGCATATTCTTTACTAGCTAAGATTAACTCTTTACCCGTTCGTAGCCTGTTGGGTTCAGATACATTGTTATTTATTGTCATGTAATTAAATAATTGTGGTGTAAATCATAATTTTAAACTGTAGTAGGTCTTTTATGTTTCCAACGCTTGTGAGACCATAGCCAAGTGCTAGGTATGTCTTTAATATCATCTTCAAGTATTTTATTAAAAGCAAAAGTTATTTCGTTTTCTGCTGCCTCTTTTGGCTGGTCGAATAATACTGTAGGATAGACCTCATAATAACCTCGCTTCACACGTTTCACATTCATATATACTACAGTATAATCAAGCATTTTAGCTATTTTTTCTGGGCCATTATAAACAGGCGTATCTTGATTTAAGAAATCCATCCATATTGCCGATTTTATAGGACTGGGAGCTTGATCTGCAATAAGTGCCGTAGCACTTATCGTCTTTTTATTAGCAATCATAGTCCTAAGTGTGTTCTTTTTAGGAATTATTTGGGTATTGAACTTTGTGCGTGAGCGACAAAACATTTTTTCAAAATAAGGATTGGATAGTGGACGATAAACTACAAATAATTGATGCTTACAATGAAGAGAAAAACAAGGCCCTGCCCATTCCCAGTTGCCTAAATGACCCATTACAACTACCAAACTTTTACCTTGGCTATGTAATTCATCAAGCATTTCAACATGCTTCATCTTTACCCTGCTTTTTACTGCTTTTTCATTCCAAGTCACCGTTTTTATAGATTCCAACATCAGGTCACAAAGATATTTGTAATATTGCTTACTAATTTTTTCTATTTCTTCATCAGATCTTTCGGGAAAGGAATTTTTAAGATTGCTAACTACAACCTTTTTTCTATAACCGATTACATAGTAAATAAGCAAATAAAAGAAGTCGGATACCCTATACAAGCACCAAAATGGACTATAAGAAACTAAAAGAATTATAGGATATAAAAGGTAATAAGAGAGAGCAGTCATCTATTTTAATTCAAGTTAATCAGTCCTAATTTGTAAATCCCACTATAGAATTTGAGTAAATACTTTGGTTCTTTTGAATTAGGATATGTAATAAAAAATTGATCATTCAACTTGTAAAATAGCCGCCCCATATTGTCTTTTTATAGTATATAAGCCAGTAAGATATAATTTTTTTATTTCATAGAAAAATTAAAGAAACTTCTCATTCTGTTTAGTTGAGCTTTTATTTTAAGTAAAATTCTACATCACTTAAAATAGATTAAAATAATTTAGAGCTAAGCTACTCTTCTTACAGGCTATTTTTTTTTACTTTCTTTATGATTAAAAATTGTATTTTAAATAGACCATTCTTCTCCATGTAATACAAAAACAGATATCTCTTATATTTTACTAAGTTGATAAGTATAAGCCTGTTCAAATATATTTAGTATAAATGCACTTAAGAGAAGTTTTTTCTTGGTTACTTTGCAACATGAATAAGTTCGAAGACTTCAATATAAAAAAACAATTATTAAATGCTATTGCCGATTTAAGGTTTGAAACACCAACTCCAATTCAGCAAGAGTCATATTCTACTATACTTAGTGGCTCTGATTTTGTGGGAATTGCCCAAACAGGAACCGGAAAAACAATCGCTTATCTGTTACCAATATTACAAGATTTAAAATATTCGGACCAACCTAATCCTAGGGTATTAATTTTAGCGCCAACCAGAGAGCTTGTTATTCAAATAGTAGAACAAGTAGAAAAGCTAACACCTTATATCAGTGTAAGGGTGGTAGGCGTATATGGTGGAAGTAGTAATATAACCTCCCAAAAAAAGGCCGTTGCAGAGGGTGTTGATATAATTGTTGGTACTCCCAGAAGATTATATGACCTTACACTTTCTAATACGTTGAGGCTAAAATCTATTAAAAAATTGATAATTGACGAAGTCGATATTATGCTGGACTTTGGTTATAAGACTCAGTTAAAAAATATATTCGAACTTCTACCAACTAAGAGACAAAATATCCTCTTTTCTGCAACTATGACTACATATGTAGATGAGTTGATTGATGATTTTTTGATAAACCCTATTAAGAAAACAATCTCTATTAGTGGTACTCCTCTTGAAACGATAAGTCAGGAATGCTTTGCCGTTCCTAATTTTTATACCAAAGCCAACTTGCTCAATTATTTGTTGGCTGATAAAAATGAATATAGTAAGGTTTTAATTTTTGTTGCCACTAAAGTAAATGCAGATAGATTAGCTGAAACATTAGATTTTGGTTCTGAGGTTTCTGTAATTCACTCTAGTAAAGAACAAAATCATCGTACAAACTCTATTGAGAATTTTGAAAATGGTACAAGTAGAATTCTGATAGCAACCGATGTAATTGCCCGTGGAATTGATATAGAAAAGATCAGTACTGTTATTAGTTTTGATACTCCATTCTATCCTGAAAACTACATTCACCGAATAGGTCGAACTGGTAGAGCTGGTGAGCAAGGGAGATCGATTCTTTTTTATGCAGAAAAAGAAGAACCGCTAAAAGAAGCCATCGAAAACTTAATGAAATATACTATTCCTCTAAAGGAATTTCCTGAAGTAGTAGAAGTTTCCCATCAATTAACTCCAGAAGAGAAAGACAAACCAAAAGAAGTCAATGAGATTCAACATAAAAAGAGAGCGCTAGATGTTGGTCCATCTTTCCATGAAAAATCTGCCAAAAACAGTAAAGAAAAAGTTGAAAGGAAAAGCTACAAACAACAGTTAAAAGAGAGATACAAAAAACCTATTAGGAAAGGTGACAAAATTCAAAATATGAAAAAGAAAAGAAAGTGATGGATCTGTCCCCAAATGATCCTATACTTTCTTCATTAGGAGTGACTTACATAAAAGAAAAAAATTCTTTCAAATTGATAACAATGGGAAAATAAACAAGGAATTAGGGTATTTTGTAGTTCCAAACTTGATCCCAAGTAATAAAACAGTACCTAAAGAAACAACTCAAAAACTTGGGGTTAAATCATTTCCCACCAACTTAATTCTCGATAAAAAAGAAAAAGTTCGCTATTATAAAGTCGGTTATGATGGTGATATCCATACAGAGTTAAGTAATATTCTGAATAAATTGTTGTAAGCTCTACCACTAACCCAACCTCAAACATATTACCCAGATTAAATACGATTTTGATTTTGCATCAATCCTCCCAAAATAAAATGTACTTTGTACACTTATCACTTCAATTCTAATTATTAGCTTAGTGAAATTGATTTGGATTAGATAAAACATAAACTAACTTAAATGAAAAAAATACTCTTCATTGTAATGCTTTCTCTGATAAGCATTTACTCTTTTGGACAAGAATATACGCGACAAGATACCCTGAGGGGCTCAATTACGCCAGAAAGAGTTTGGTGGGATTTAAAATTTTATCACCTCGATATTAAAGTTACACCAGCAGATAGTTCTGTAAACGGTAGTGTTACCATAAAATACGAAGTGTTAAAACCTTACCAAGTGATGCAGATCGATTTGCAAAAACCACTGGTAATCAAAAAGGTAGAAGACGATAAAGGGAATGAATTAGAAATAAAACATGAGGGTAATGCACACTTTGTAACTTTAAAAGAGAAGCAAATTAAAGGTGACATTAACAGTGTAAAGGTGTTTTATGGTGGTCAGCCAAAAGTGGCGATTCGCCCTCCTTGGGATGGTGGTATTTCTTGGGATAAAGACGAAGATGGTAACCTTTTTATTCATACAAATTGCCAAGGAATTGGTGCGAGTATTTGGTGGCCTAACAAAGACCACATGTACGACGAACCCGACAGCGTGTTGATGAGCGTAAATGTGCCAAAGGGTTTAATGGATGTTTCGAATGGTAGATTGAGAAAAGTTGATAAGTTAAAAGATGGGACAAAAACATTCCATTGGTTTGTATCAAACCCGATAAGTAATTATGTAATCAGTCTCAATATTGCTAATTACAAAAACTTCTCTGAGGTGTACAAAGGTGAAAAAGGAGATTTAGATATGGATTATTATGTACTCCCTTATAACCTCAAGAAAGCGAAAACTCAATTTAAAGATGCAGTTCGTATGATGGAAGCCTTCGAATATTGGTTCGGCCCTTATCCATTTTATGAAGATAGTTACAAGCTTATAGAAGTACCGAGTACTGGTATGGAACACCAAAGTGCTGTTACTTACGGGAATGGCTATGCCAATGGATACAGAGGTAGAGACGGAAGTGGTACTGGTCTGGGAATGAAATTCGATTTTATCATTATCCATGAGTCTGGTCACGAATGGTTTGCCAATAATATTACCTATAAAGATGTAGCAGACATGTGGATTCACGAGAGCTTTACCAACTATTCTGAAAGTTTGTTTTTAGAGTATTTCTATGGAAAAGAAGCTGGTCAGTCTTATGTGAGAGGTAACAGAAGAGGCATACAGAACGACAAACCGATTATTGGAGATTACAATGTAAACAATTCTGGTAGTGGTGATATGTATGTAAAAGGTGGAAACATGCTCAACACCCTTAGAACCATTATTAACGATGATGAAAAATGGAGATCAATTTTGAGAGGATTGAACAAGACTTTTTATCACCAAACGGTAACTACCGAGCAAATCGAAGGATACATTGCCAAAGAAGCTGGAATGGAATTAAAGCCATTCTTCGATCAGTATTTAAGAGATACCAAAGTTCCTATATTAGAATATTATCAGAAAGATGGTGCATTCTTTTTCAGATGGAATAATGGTGTAGAAGGTTTCGATATGCCAGTAAGAGTGATGTTAGATGGAAAAGAATACTGGATTAAACCTACAAAAAAATGGGATCAACTAAAAATGGAAACGCCTTTCAAATCACTTGAAATGGATCCAAATATTTATGCTGCTATCATGAAAGTAACTGAATATTAATCTACAAAAACAGTAAATCTTATTCCTAAATAAGGTTTACTGTTTCCTCTAAATCCCCATCTCATTAATTATCTTCTGCACATTCTCCATTACCGGATTTCTATTTTCATCATTCCAAACGGCTGCCAGCGTCGTTCTCTGCACAATATCTTTTAGCTCAATAAACTTCACTTCCATATTATAACCTAACTGCAAAGTTGTAGGCACAATGGAAATACCGAAACCATTTTCTACCAATCGGTAAATAGAACCAGCATGAATGGTATGATGTGATACTTGTGGATTAAAGCCTGCATCATGAAAAAGCTGCATCACCTTTTCGTAATAAAACTGGCTGTACGATGACTCAAAAAGAATAAACTTCTCATCTTTAAAAATGGTAAGATCAGTAAAATTCTCCTGAGTTACTGGATGATTTTTCGGTAAGACGACTGAGAAGGTATCTTCAAAAACTGGTTGTGTTTTCAAAGGTCTTGGCACTCTATCAACCCGAACAAAACCTAAATCAATTTTATGATGGAGTAATTCTTCAATTTGTGTATTGTTATTCATCTCTGTGAGATCAAATCGAATTTCAGGATATCTTTCACTAATATGCTTTAGCAATTCGGGAATAATATTTTGCATCGCCGAACCGATATAACCAATTTTTAAATTTCCCTTCAAACCAGAATGTATCAGCTTGGTATGGTCTAAAGTGGTATCTAAATGTTGAATTACCAGTTTTAACTCTTTTGCCAGATACTCGCCAGCAGGTGTGAGTTTTACTTTTCGGTTTGTTCGCTCCAACAACAAAATACCCAGCGTATCTTCTAAATGTTTAATCTGCTTGCTCAATCCGGGTTGGGAAATATAGAGCCTATCTGCGGCTTTTTTAAAGTGCAGCTCCTCCGCCAAAATGGAGAAATAATGTAGGTGTCTAAGTTCTAATTGATAACTCATAGTTATTAATAGCTAAATTAAATGATCTTGTTGAATATTAAAAGTCCCAGTAAATTTGAATAAAATGAATACAGAGTATGTTCAAATACGGAATTGATCGGTTAAGCACAAGTAAAGCACTCGCGATATTAAACAGATCGCTTGAGGCAGGTTTAACCCCTGAGGTGATAGAAAAAATTGAAAGTTCTCACAATGAGGTATTACAAATTGCCAAATCGCAAAAGGCAGTTTATGGCATAAATACAGGTTTTGGCCCATTGTGCAACACAAAAATTGCCACTGAAGCCACTGAAAAACTACAAAGGAATTTATTGATCAGCCACAGTGTAGGTGTTGGAGATATGGTATCGCCAGATATTTCCAAGTTGATGTTGATTCTGAAAATACATTCACTCAGTCAGGGATATTCTGGAATTTCTTATGAGATTCTAGAGCGCATGCTCTGGCATATTGATGAAGAAATCATACCCGTAGTCCCTGAACAAGGTTCAGTAGGTGCATCCGGAGATTTGGCTCCCCTCTCCCATTTATTTTTGCCACTCATCGGAGAAGGATTTGTGTTTGTGAATGGCGAGATTCTTCCAACATCTAAAGTACTTAAAGAGCGCGACAAACCTGCTTTAAGCTTGCACCCAAAAGCAGGTTTGGCTTTAATCAACGGAACTCAGTTTATTCTGGCTCATGCAGTGGTGTTGGTCGATCGCTTATTTAATTGTCTATCTCATGCTGATGTAATTGCCGGATTGATGGTGGAGGGTTTAATGGCTTCTCCCATGCCTTTCAGAAAGGAATTACATGAAGTAAGGCCATTTAGTGGCAACATCCATGTGGCTAGTAGAATTGATGCATTTTTAAAAGATTCTGAAATTGTAAACTCTCATAAAGAGTGTGATCGCGTGCAAGACCCCTACTCTCTTAGATGTGTTCCTCAGGTTCACGGAAGTTCTCGAAACGCTTGGCTACATCTTAAAGAAGCAGTAGAAATTGAGCTAAATTCTGTAACTGATAACCCAATCATTTTCTCTAAAGATTTCACTATCAGTGGTGGTAATTTTCACGGTCAGCCACTGGCTTTGCCGATAGATTATGCTTGTTTGGCAGCAGCAGAGCTAGGCAGTATTTCAGACCGTAGAACTTATCTTTCTTTAGATGGCAAATACAATAGCACACCGAAAATGCTATTGAAAGAAACCGGTATCAATTCAGGATTTATGATTTGCCAATACACTTCGGCTGCCTTGGTAAGTGAAAATAAAGGCTTGTGTTTCCCGGCAAGTGCCGATAGTATTCCTACTTCAATGGGACAAGAAGATCATGTAAGCATGGGTTCTATTGGAGGTAGAAAAGCCTTGCGCGTTTGTAATAACCTAGAAAAAATATTAGCAGTAGAATTACTCTGTGCTGCTCAAGCATTCGATTTCAGAAAACCACTTAAATCAGGAAAAGTACTAGATGCCATTCACGATTTTGTGCGAAGCAAAATAGCGCATGCAGACGAAGATAGACTTTTTGGCGAAGACATCAATACAATAACCGAGGTAATTCAAAGTAGGAAATTGCTTCATATTGTGAGCCAAAATATGTCAGAAACAGCATTTAGTGATTTTGATGAATTATATGAAAAATATTAGATGATGGATTATTCAGTATTTCAAGAACAAATAAAACAAGGTATCCCCTGTGAGCTTCTATCGAAAAAGGAATATCCTACAGGAGGAAACCCAGCTCCCAAAAGAAGGGATATCTTGAGTCGAGAAGAAAAACAATTGGCAATTCGCAATGCCTTGCGCTATTTCCCAAAAGCTTGGCACCAAGAATTAGCAACCGAATTTGCTGAAGAACTCCAAAACTATGGTCGAATTTACATGCATCGTTTCAGACCAGATTATGAGATATATGCCCGACCAATTGAAGCTTATCCTGCCAGAAGCAAACAAGCAGCTGCCATCATGCTGATGATTCAAAATAACCTCGATCCGGCAGTAGCACAACATCCTGTTGAATTGATCACTTATGGTGGAAATGGAGCAGTTTTTCAAAACTGGGCACAGTATCTACTCACCATGAAATACCTTTCTGAAATGACGGATGAGCAAACACTTCATTTATACTCTGGTCATCCAATGGGATTGTTTCCTTCTTCTAACTCTGCTCCTCGTGTAGTAGTCACCAACGGCATGATGATTCCAAACTATTCTAAGCAAGAAGACTGGGAAAAATACAATGCTTTGGGTGTTACGCAATATGGACAAATGACTGCTGGCTCGTTTATGTATATCGGCTCACAAGGTATTGTACATGGTACTACCATCACCGTAATGAATGCTTTCAGAAAGATTTTGGGCAGTGGAAAATCAGTAGCAGGTAAGTTATTTTTAACTTCTGGTTTGGGTGGAATGAGTGGTGCGCAACCGAAGGCTGGTAAAATTACTGGTTGCGTAACAGTTTGTGCAGAAGTAAACGCAAATGCAGCTCGTAAAAGACTCGAACAAGGCTGGGTAGACGAACTCATAGATGATATTAATTTATTAGCCAATCGCGTAAAACAGGCTAAAAGAGAGAAAGAAACTATATCCATCGCCTTTATTGGCAACATAGTAGATGTTTGGGAGAAATTCGATAAAGAGGATATTTTAGTAGAAGTTGGTTCAGATCAAACCTCATTACACAATCCTTGGTCTGGCGGTTACTATCCTGTCGGTTTATCTTTCGAAGAAGCCAACAAAATGATAAAAGATGATCCTGAGAAATTCAAAACTTATGTTCAGGCATCATTAAAAAGACAGGTTACAGCCATCAATAAACACACAGCCAAAGGCACTTACTTTTTCGATTATGGCAATGCCTTTTTGCTAGAATCATCTAGAGCAGGTGTAGAGATTTTGAGTGATGATGGAAAAACTTTCCGCTATCCATCTTATGTAGAAGACATTATGGGGCCAATGTGTTTCGATTATGGTTTTGGCCCATTCAGGTGGGTTTGTACTTCTGGTAAAGAGGAAGATTTGGCAAAAACAGATCATATTGCCATGCAAGTATTGAAAGAAATGATGCTTGAATCACCAGAAGAAATTAAGCAACAAATGAGAGACAACATCACCTGGATAAAGAATGCCAAAGAAAATAAACTAGTCGTAGGCTCGCAGGCCAGAATTCTCTATGCCGATGTAGAAGGTAGGATGAAGATAGCCGAAGCATTTAACAAAGCCATTGCCAATGGTGAAATTGGTGCTGTTGTTTTAGGTCGCGATCACCACGATGTGAGTGGTACGGATTCTCCTTATAGAGAAACAAGCAACATTAAAGATGGAAGCAGGTTCACTGCTGATATGGCGATTCACAATGTAATCGGTGATAGTTTTAGAGGTGCCACTTGGGTTTCTATCCACAATGGTGGTGGTGTTGGCTGGGGAGAAGTAATTAATGGAGGTTTCGGAATGTTGCTAGATGGCACAGATGAAGCGCTTTCTCGACTAAGAAACATGCTGTTTTACGATGTAACCAATGGACTTGCCAGAAGAAATTGGGCTAGAAACGAAGGCGCGCTTTCTACAATTAAAAGGGTGATGGAGCAACGTCGGGACTTAAAAGTTACTGTCCCGGAATTGGTAGACGACAGTTTGGTTGAATCTTTATTTTCAGAATGATTGTAGATTGATATGAAAAAACTAACAGGACCTTTTAGCCAGATTATCACGCTTAATAACTTGCCTGCCAAAGGTGCGATTAAAGATGAACAGTTAGAAATTATTACAGATGGAGGCATTCTTACAGAAGGTGATAACATCCTGCAAACAGGGAGTTTTGATGCATTAGCTAAAGCAAATCCTGATGCTGAAATAACATACATAGATGGCGATTTTGTGGCATTGCCCGCATTTACTGACTGCCATACACACATCTGTTTTGCAGGTAGCAGAGCAAAAGACTATGCGGCTAGAAACAATGGTAAAACTTATCAAGAAATAGCACAAGTCGGTGGTGGCATTTGGGATACAGTAACCAAAACTCGTGAGGCTAGTTTAGAAACCTTGCAGCAAAATGTGATTGTAAAGCTCGATACTTTGCTAAAAAGAGGGATTACCACAGTAGAGGTTAAAAGTGGTTATGGTTTGAGTTTTGATGATGAATTGAAAATGTTGCGAGCCATTAAGCAGGCAGGCGAAAAACTTCCATCTGATGTGATAAGTACCTGTTTAGCTGCTCATATTGTTTCTAAAGATTTTCAAAACGAAGCTACTTACCTACAATTCATCTTAGATGAGTTAGTCCCAATAATCAAAGCGGAAAGCTTGACTAATCGATTTGATATTTTTATAGAGCAAAATGCTTTTAGTATAGAGGGTGCAAGATTCTATTTGAATCAATTAAAAGAGCAAGGTTTTGAGTTGACGGTACATGGAGATCAATTTAGTAAAGGAGGAAGTAAAGTAGCCGTTGATTGTGGAGCTGTGAGTGTAGATCATTTGGAAGTTTCAGGAGAAGAAGAGATTGAAAGATTAGCTAAAAGTGATACCATTCCGGTAGTATTGCCTGGTGCTTCTATGGGATTAGGTATGCCATTTTCCCCTGCAAGAAAACTCTTAGATGCCGGCTGTGGCTTAGCCATTGCCAGTGATTGGAATCCGGGAAGTGCACCACAAGGGAACTTGCTCAATCAAGCAGCTTTACTTGGAACTTACGAAAAACTCAGTGCTGCTGAAGTATTTGCAGGCATCACTTTTCGAGCGGCAAAAGCTTTAAAACTATTCGATCGAGGTGTATTGAAAGCAGGAAATTTAGCTGATTTTATATCTTTCAATTGCAACGATTACAGAGAGATACTTTACCATCAAGGAGAATTACAAGCAGAAAAAGTATGGAAAAAGGGAAACCAAATAATTTAACTACCAACTACAATGCTGCCAATCCATCTATCTGGACAGGCAGAACTACAACGTCAAATGATGCCCAATACTGGTATCAAACAATCCGGTTTATCGACTTATTGGACACCACATCCATGTCTGATAAGCCGGATATTGTTTTTATTGGTTACGAGTGCGAAGAAGGTGTAAGAAGAAATCAGGGAAGGATTGGTGCCAAAAAAGGATCTGATGTTATTCGACAAAAACTGGCTCGATTGCCCATCCATTTCGAGCAATTGAAAATAGCTGATGCTGGAAATATTTTTTGTATTGACACAGACCTTGAAACTTGCCAAAGTATTTTCTCCAATCAGATTGAGAAACTCATTAAAAATAAATCTTTTCCAATTGCTTTAGGTGGCGGACACGATATTGCCTATGCGCATTTTAGAGGGATTTGCAATGCACTACATAAACCAAACAAAAAATTCGGAATCATAAATTTAGATGCACATTTTGATTTGCGTAAAGTCGAAGTTTTACCAAACTCAGGCACACCTTTTCAGCAAATTTTAAATGAATTTGGTAAGCAAACTAAATATCTGGCTATTGGAATTCAACAGCATGCAAACACCAAAGAGCTATTCGAAACAGCAAAAAAAACTGACTCAAGTTTTATTTTAAGTGAAGATTGTCTCTTAGAAAATTTCACAAACATTTCCGCTCAAATCGATCAATTCCTTTCAGATATTGATTACCTCTATCTCACCATAGATTTAGATGGGTTTGCATCTCCTTATGCTCCCGGAGTGAGTGCCCCCTCTCCTTTTGGTTTCAATCCAAATTTCGTAGTTAAGCTTTTGAAGCACATCATTACCAAAAACAAACTAGTGGCACTCGACATTGCCGAATACAATCCCATTTATGATATAGACCAAATAACAGCCACATTAGCTGCAAGACTCATCGCTAATGTGGTTGGTGAGTTGGATAAAAGATAGTTATATTCTAGTTTTCAAACTATCTCTAACTTCTTCTTCCCAACTTTTAAAAAGATCTGTTAGTAAAATATTTGGAATAATATCTTGAACTACTTTCAGTAATTCTGTGAAAAATAAGAGTGCATCATCTTGCAATTCTTTGATAGGAACAGCATATTTTCCTTTTAAAAAATTATCCTCAGAAATCATCACATCCTCCTCATTTAACTGAAGTTTTATTATTGTTTCCGTACCTTGTTCAGACAAGGAATAATCATATTGACATTCTTTTTGCACAAAAATGAACTTCATATAATCTGAAAAGCCATCTATGAAATAAGGTAAATCACCCCATATTTCAACAGGAATAATTTTACCATTCAAGCTTAAATTGAATTTATAATTCAAATCACATAAAGCATTGGCTATATCGGAAGATAACGATGAAATATCATCCAATTCCTTATCGTACTGAAATGTCTTATTATAAGTATAATTCTTAGAATTTAGACCTGACTTCAGTAAGCTATATTTCATTTTTTTAAATGAGGTTTTATCATTAATCTTGGTTTCAGCGAAAAGCTAAAACCAGTGAAGCATCCATTAATTAAACTTTAACTATAAGGTTAAAAACAACTCCAACAATAATTATTGATATTAGAAAAATCATTGATAAGAACATATACAATCTTTGCTTATCTGCTTTCAATGATTTCAAATATGCTGGATTAATAATCCTTACGAGTAGATATATAATTCCACTAATGATTAAGTTAACCGCCAAAAACAAGATGATTAAAATTACTACAAAAATTGTAATGTGAGTATCTTTAAATCCAGAGAGCAAAATCATAAATAGAAGCATAAGACATGCAAAATACTTCAAACTTATCAAATCAACCCATTTTGATCTTTAATTTAGATTAACTTTTCTCAAGAATTCCTCTTCACATACTCTAAAACAGCATCTGGAACTTGTTTGGCAGTTCCTTTTAATAACTCATCACTTTCTTGTGCAAGAGCTACTTCTTTTATCGGAATCACCCCCGCCCAAATAGGCAAATCGTAATCGGCTTTTTCGTCTACAGCTCCTTCGGCACGTATTTTAGCAGAAGTACTTTCTATGGTTAATTCGATTACCAAAGTGGCATTCAACTCCTTCTCGTTGGGTTGTCTAATGTTATCCCAGTGGTTTGGAATCATATGATCGAGAATACATTTGAGTGCAGCCATTTTTTCTTCTGGGTCCTCTAGCTTTGTAACCCTCCCAAAAATGTTAGCCGATCTGTAATTAGCTGAATGATGAAATGCTGATCTGGCAAGTACCAATCCATCTAAATGGGTAACCGAAATACTTGCTTCACCCGCCTCAAGCAAGCATAGCATCATTCTGTTTTTTAATGATCCGTGGATGTAAATTTTATCTTCAAATCTGCCATAAGCCATTGGCAACACAATCGCTTTGCCTTCCCAAGTAAATGCGATGTGGCAAAGAAATTTTGCATCTAAAATCTCATTGATGGTTTCTATATCGTAAGTTGCTCTTTTTGAGCCTCTTACTACTTTGTTTAAAGCTGAAGTTTCGTAATTAGACATCTTAATGCTTATTTATTTAATCATTTTTTACTGTACAAACAGATTCGTGTTTTACCGGAAAATTGCAAGAGTTAGCTATAAAACAATACTTGTTGGCTTCGTGATGCAATTCATTGGCTTTCTCAATCATAGATATGTCTGTAATAACCACCTGAGGTTTTAAGGTTACTTCTTCAAAATATCCGCTGCCATTCGAGTTTTCTATCATAGTGCCAGTTGCTTTATCTGTATATTCCACCACAGTAATGCCAGCCACTGAACATAAATGTAAAAACCACAACATGTGGCAACCAGAAAGCGAAGCTAGAAACAATTCTTCTGGATTATGTTTGGTTTTATCGCCCCTAAAAGATGGATCAGAAGAACATAAAATATCTGCTTTATTATCTATAAAAACAGTATGACTCCGCTCGTAGGTTCTGTAATTTTGAGTACCTTCTCCTTTGTTCCCTGTCCAAGCTACTGTTAAATTATAATGATGTTTTTTGTCTTTACTGGTATCCATAAATAGCTTTATTTGATTGATTAAGCCAAAAGTAATAGCTTAGCGGTGTATTTAAACCATCCAGTTTTTATATATTGAATAGTCCGGTTATGATTCCTTATAAAACCATTGTAAAACTCGATAAAAATCTGCCTGCTCCTGTTTACATTCAGTTGTGTAATCAGCTCATTAGCTTAATAAAACAAGGTACTTTACAACCTGCTAGCAAAATTCCGGGCTCTAGATTAATGGCAGATACACTCAATATTCATAGAAAAACGGTGATTGCTGCCTATGATGAATTGATTGCACAAGGTTGGTTAGAAACAGCTCCTGCCAAAGGTACTTTTGTAAATACTGCCCTGCCGATTATAAAAAAACAGCGCATTAAAGAGTCGAAAAATCAACCAAAGAAAACTAAAGCCGCATTTCATTTTAAAGAAAGACCTCATCTCTACCGTCCAGATATTAGCACTACTGCAGCAGGTATTATCACAATTGATGATGGCGTGCCCGATAATCGCATCGCTCCCATCGAAGAAATTTCAAGGGTTTACAGAAATATTATTAAGAAATCGTATAACCGAAAGTTGTTGGCCTATGGCTCTATCTATGGCAATAGAGAGCTTCGAGAAACACTGGCAGATTACCTGAATGAATCTCGGGGACTTAACATTTCAGCAGAAAATATATTGATTACACGGGGCAGCCAAATGGGAATTTACCTTGCTAGCAAATTGCTATTAGCCGATGGCAAAAATATCATTATTGGTAAAAGTAATTATCGCTCAGCCAATAAGACTTTTGCAGAAGCAGGTGGCAAATTAAATCGGGTTTCGGTAGATAAAAATGGTTTGGTAACCGAAGAAATTGAAGCGCTTTGCCAACAAATACCCATACATGCAGTCTATGTCACTTCGCAACATCACCATCCGACAACGGTGACACTTTCGGCACAAAGGAGAATGCATCTACTAGAATTATCTCAACGATACCATTTCGCTATTATCGAAGACGACTACGATTATGATTTCCATTATAACAATGCTCCAATTCTGCCTTTAGCCAGTGGAGATTCGGAAGGTAATGTGATTTACATTGGAGCACTTTGCAAGATTGTAGCGCCAGCCATTAGAATTGGTTATTTGGTGGCTCCACAAGATTTTGTAGATGAAGCGGCTCGCTACCGCAGAGTGGTTGACAGGCAGGGAGATGCTTTGTTAGAACTGGTAATGGCACGCATGATTAAAAGCGGAGATATACAACGACACAGTAAAAAAGCCCTGAAAATTTATAAAACCAGACGTGATCTGTTCTGCACTCTTTTAAAAGAGAAATTAGACAAATATTTTGAGTTTGAAGTACCTGAAGGAGGTATGGCTGTTTGGGTTAAGTTGAAAAAAAATATCAGTTGGGATATGGTGAGAGAAGAAGCCATTAAACACGATTTGTCTCTTGCAGATTATTGCTGGGATAGCGACGAACAAGAGACTTCTAAACTAGGTATGCGTATGGGCTTTGCTTCTTCTACAGAAGATGAAATACAAGAAATGATTGTGCGACTAGAAAAAACAATGACAAATTTATGGTAATAAATTTGAGTTAAATATTCTTTTTTTCATCAAATAGGGCTAATTATGCGCAATAATTAACTAACCCTAGCGCAATGACACAAATTAATTTAACTATCACGAAACTATCGTTTCTTCTCAAAATCTTATTTCTAGGCCTTATCATATTCGGCTGCGAAGATGATGAATCAGTACCTGTGAAAACTGAATATACAGCCATTTACCCGCCAAATGGTGCTGACGATGTAGCTTTAGGTTTTTGGTTTGATTGGAAATTATTAGTTGATGATGGAATAACTGATGTTGGAGGCCAAAGTCTCAGCTATAATTATCAACTGTTGATTGGGACACATCCAGATGAAATGGTAGTAGTTGATACTAATATTTATCATTTGACCCATGCTGAAAGTAAAGCTCTTGAATTAAATACAACATACTATTGGCAAATTAGAACCAAAAAAGATGGGGAATACTTAAATGATAGTGAAATTTATGATTTCAAAACTACATCCAGTCTACAAAAAGTGGAACTACCACAAAAGAAACTGATGGTTTATCCTGCTGACTTTACTCCAGAAACTTTTAATATAGCCTTAATAGCATATCAATTTGGTGCTTTTGATTTAATTGATGGCTCTAGTAATACAGAGATTATAGTGAAATATTATGCTGATTTGGATGTAGATGAATTATTCAGACAAGTAACAGAATACTGCTATACATTAGATGCATATGGCTACGATGATTGGTATTTACCTGCCATTGTAGAACTCGATTCTGTTACTAGTCAATTACATTTGTTAGATTCTTTGGGAGATAACTTTGAATATTGGAGCTCAACAGAAGTAAAAGATAAATTTCTAAGTGTTTATTTAAAAGCTCACAAAACCTATCCTGATGAACCTTATTTGATTCAACAAAAATCCCAAAACCCAAATTCAAGATTTAAATGTAGATGTGTAAGAGAAGCAGAATAAAAACCTCACTTTAAAATAACTAACTTTAAAACCCTAGCGCAATGACACAAATTAATTTAACCAGCAATAAAATCTTTTTATTCGTCAAAATTATATTCATAAGCTTTATTTTATTGGGCTGCGAAGAAGATGATCCCGAACCAAATAATATTGAAGTTATTCCTGTTTACCCTCCGATAAATGCAGAAAATGTTGAGTTAGGTTTCAAATTTAGATGGAAGGTTATCAAAAATGAGCTTGAATTAGAAAGTAATAATTATGCCCAATATGTATTATTGATTGGTACAAATCCTGATGAACTTGTAGAATTAGATACCAATATTTTTTATAAAACTCACACTGAAAGTAAAGCACTTGATCTTGATACAAAATTCTATTGGCAAATTAGAATTAAAGAATTAGAAAAGATAATTACTGAAAGCGATGTTTTCGAATTTAGTACAGCAAGCAGTTTAGAAACCTTAAAGTTTCCGCAAAAACAGCTAATGGTATATCCTCAAGCTTTTATACCTGAATCTGTTGCTACATTCTATATTGCTCCACAATTTGAAGCTTTTGACTTTATTGATGGATACTCAAACACACAAAAAATTATAGCCGGTTATGCTGTTGCAGATTCGAGGATGAGGGAATCTTTTAGGCAAGTATCTGAATTTTGTGCAAACCTGAATGCTTATGGCTACGATGATTGGTATTTACCTGCTATTGTAGAAATAGACTCTGTAGTGAGTAGGCTAAATTTAGTAGATATAGACGAAAATAGATTTGAATTTTGGAGCTCCACAGAAGCCATATATACTGGTGATCCTTATTATGGAGTATACCTAAAATCTTACTATACCACTCAAGATAGACCATATTTAATCGTACAAAGATCTGCCTCTGCCAATGATAAAATGAGATGCTTATGTGTAAGAGAAGTCGAGTAACAAAGTTTAGATATGTTATAAGAGTTTCTGCATAATCGCTGTATCGTGATTTTTGTAGATAACTCTTTGTATCACCTTCCAGCCACAGCGCTTATACATAGACTCAGCAGTAAAGGTATAAAGATAAAGATCAGTCAGTTTTATTTCTTTAGCATATTGCTCTAACTTATCTAATAAGATAGTACCTAAGCCTTGGTTTCTGTATTCTTTAGCTATATAAAAAAGAGATATCCAGGGTTTGTACTTTGTGAGGCTTTCATACCTGTTGAGGATATTTACTTTATTTCGTATGCCCCCTGTACCAACGAGTTCGTCGTCAATGGTAATGGTTAATTGCACTAGGGTATCACTATCTGCTTGTTGCATTAGTCGATTGACTGTTTTGTTTACTGGTGTTTGCCACTCCTCGTAATACCAATTGGCAATCTTTATAATTTGGTCTATATTATTGTGGTCTAATATGTTTATCTTCATTGCCCAATTTACTGATTGTCATACTATTAAACACGTGTTAGTTCATATTTATCTTTTTCAATATATTAAAAAAGTACAAAATAAAAAAAGCCTTAATCTAAAAAAAGATTAAGGCCTATATCGCAATAGAACACCAAATTTATGCATTTCCATACATATTAGATTCGCCACCATCAATGGCTATGGTTTGTCCACTCACATAACCATTTTCTTCACTTAATAAAAATGTTACAAGCTTAGCAACCTCTTCTGGCTTACCTAATCTGCGAGTTGGATTTCTAGATGCATAATTTTCTTCTGCTTTTGCAGGATTCTCTGGGTTCACCTGTTTAAAAGCTTCTGCTACCATCGGTGTAAGAATCGCTCCTGGTGCAATGGCATTGGTTAAAATTCCATCTTTGCCGTATTCTAAGGCAGCTTGTTTCGTCATACCCGATACAGCGTGCTTACTAGCTACATATGGAGTTTGGTTTAATACACCTCTTATACCTCCAACAGAAGCTACGTTTACAATTCGTCCAAAATTTTGCTTTTGCATTACAGGAATGATGTAACGCAAGCCGTAATAAACACCATTTAAGTTAATATCTATTACCTTTTTAAATATATTTATGTCGTATTCGGTTAAAGAAGCTTGTTTTCCTTCGATACCAGCATTGTTGTAAAATCCATCAATTTTGCCAAATTCCTTTACCGTTTTATCTACATAAGATTTTACAGCTTCTTCGCTAGATACATCAGCAGTTACCAGTAAAGTTTTTGTTTCTGGAAAATCTTTCAAAATTGCATCATTTGCCTCATTCAACTTTTCCTCATTATAATCAACAAGAACCAATTTTGATCCCCTTGATGCCAATTCTTTCGCTACAGCAAATCCTAATCCCATTGCTGCTCCTGTGATCACTACAACTTTGTCTTTCATCGTATGTTTATTGTTTAGGTTTAAATATTTTATGTATAATAAACTCCAATAAAACTGACTTTGTTTCCTATGCAACAATAAAATTACAACACTAATTACTGTTTAAACATATAATTACATTGTTATATGTATTTATTTACTGATAATCAATAAGTTATAATTTTAAATGTTTTAACATTTTTTAAATTGTTTTATTGAAAATTCATACTTTGTTCACAATCAAATTAACTCATAATCAAAGCAGAATTTTCAACCAACTTCTATCACTATATTTCCTTTTTTATGCCCGCTTTCAACATAGCCATGAGCTTCTCTAATTTCATCCAATTTATATACTTTGTCTATTACTGGATTGAGCTTTCTCTGCACAGCAAGGTTAGCCAACCAAGTCAAACTTTCTGCTGACTCATCCACATTTTCTCCCATCAAAAATTTAAAGTTTTTAGTGAATGATGCCCAAATCATTTTCGGACTTTTAATAGGTTGTGTAATGTTAATATAGGTTCCCCCTTTCTTTAAAAATTTGCTACATTCTTTAAAAGCCCATTTATCTACAGCGATAAAAATCACATCATACATTTCTAATTGGTTTAAGAATGTAGCTTGATCATAAGCAATCACTTTATCTGCACCGAGTGATTTTATTAAGCCTTTATTTTTATTACTGCAAACGCCTGTAACTTCAGCACCAAAATATTTTGCTAATTGCACAGCATATGAACCCACACTGCCAGAGGCACCATATATCAAGGTTTTTTCACCTGGTTTCAAGTTTGCTTTTTTCAAATAATGCAAAGCTGTTCTGGCTCCAATTGGAATGGCTGCTGCTTCATTAAAAGATAATTGAGCCGGTTTAAGCGCAATAGTTTTAGTTTCTGCCAAACAGATATATTCTGCATAAGCACCAAACTCGTTCAATGTGGCTGCAAATACTTCATCTCCCTGCTGAAAGTTTTTTACTTGATCCCCTAATGCTTCTATCACTCCTGAAAGTTCTACACCTAAAATTGGTTTTCTAGGTTTGCTAATACCTAACATTAATCTGGCTGGCAACCAGAAAATTAGTGGTATGGTAAAACTTCTCACCCGAAAATCTGCCACCGTAACTGTGGTCGATTTTATCTTAATTAAAATCTCATTGGGTCTTGGAATTGGTTTGGGTACTTCTCTAATTTGTAATACTTCTGGAGCTCCATATTTAGTGCAAATAACTGCTTTCATAATTGCATAGATGTTTGCAGCAAAGGAGTGATAACTAATGAGCAATTCAATTAACCTTAGTTAATAAAGGAAAAAATTTTACACTTTATTTTCTTTAATTCTCCTGCGGATTCTACTTAAAGATTGAGGTTGAATGCCCAGATAACTCGCCAGCATATATTGCGGCACTCTGTTACATAAATCTTGTCTTGTTTCGAGTAGCTTAAAATAGCGTTGTTCGGGAGAAAGATTTCTGTAATTATCAAAAGATACTTGACTATTCACTAACAACTGATTGCTAATGAAGAGGCTTACTGTTTCAATTCTTGGAAATTGCTTAATAAGTTCTTTTGTGGATGCTGGTGTGCCGAGTGAAAGAATGCAATCTTCTAAAGTTTCTAAATAGTATTCAGAGGGCTTTTTAGTAGTGTAACTTACTGGTGTAACTGGTTGATGTTCAGTGTAAAATTCTGTTATTTTTTCTTCTCCATCTACTAAATAATAAGACCTGATACAACCCTTTAAAACCAGATAACAGTTTTTAGCCAATTCGCCTTCTTTTAAAAGATTGGTACCTTTTTTAAATTCTTTTACCAAGTTCAATTTGAGAAGAATTTCTTCATCCTCTTTGCTAAGCGTAATAAATTGAGAGATAAATTTAATAGCTGCATTTTCCATAATTGATGGAATTGGCTTTAGTAAATCATTAAAATAGATTGCTTAATCTAGTGAAATTTTCTAGATAAACTCAGGTTTATGCCTCAAAATCAATTGTCGCTTCATTAATTCGATATTTTGCATGGCTTCTAGTTGGCTATCTAAATCGTTTGGATCGAAAGTTACTTTAGTGCCATCTAGAGGTTGGAATTTTCCAAAGCGAACCAATTTTACATATAGCTGATAATGATTTGGAAACACAGCAATTTTATACTTTCTAATTCTGAATAAGGCTGCAAGCATTTATTTTACTTGGGTAAATTTTGTTTAAAAGGGGAAACAAATTAAAAATAACAATTTTATATCAATTATATAAAAAAAAGAGGAACCCTAAAAAGGACTCCTCTAAATTTTATTTAATGAGAGAAGTTATTGAAACAAGTCTGTAGTTTCAAATAATCCTGGAATAGGATCGGGCGCATTATCATTCGTATTTAGCTCATCTTGTGGATACAAAAATCGCTTAGGAAATTGTGAGCCAGAAGTTGGAGATAAACCTAACATATTATCAGTTCTTCTCAAATCGTTAAATACTTCCATTTGTGCAGCTAATGTCACATAACGCTCTTCAATTATCTCCATAAGTAAAGCGTTTTCTGCTGTACTGCCATCAATATGTTCAATGCCACCAGTTTCAAAATCTGCCATTACATAATCGTCGTAAGTAGCTCCGAATTTGGTTGCCAAATAGCTTCTCAATTCATTTAGCTCTTCCAAAGCACCATCGGTATCAGAGTTTCTCAATTTTGTCTCAGCTAGTATTAATAGATTTTCTTCATAAGTAATTAAAGGGTATGAGGAAGTTGATGTAAACATACCATCATCAATATTCAAATCATATGTACTTCCATCATCTGGTAAATCGCCAAACATATACTGGAATCTGGCACTTTCATCAGTCTTATCATTTCCTCTGTAAATCGTTTTTCTTGTATCTAGCAATTGAGGTAAATAGGCGTTATTGGCCGTCATATCACCCGGTCTATCAAGTACTTGGAAAGAATACCAAACATTTACGTCACCATTATAAGAACCACCAATATGCAAAGCATTATAACTATCTGCTGCATCTAAAATTCCAGATTCTGCTGCTGTAATTGCACTCGTATAATCTCCAGTATGTAAATACAATCTGGCTTTTAAAGTGTTTGCTACTTGTATCCATTTGGCAGCATCACCTTCATATACAAAATCGCCGGCAGTTGTACCGATATTACTTTCCAAGTTTACAATAGCTTCATCAATTAAAGATAAAACACCTGTATACACAGACATTTGATCGTCGTAAAGTGGATCAGGGAACTCCATAAACTTGTTTGCCTCTGCAAATGGGATATCACCATAGCCAGCTGCTAACAGTGCAAAAGTATGTGCTTTTACAATTTGCATTATACCAATTACCAATCTGTTGTCAACTTCTTCAGCTTTTTCTATGGCTAATTCTGCGTTTTGAATAGTTCCATAATATTTATTATCCCAGTCGAAATCTTGCGCTGTAATGTTATAAATATTGTAACCACTGTACTGCAATGCAGAACCTGTAAATTGCTGAGCCCAAATGCAACCAAGTCGGGTATCTTCACCTTCGTGTGCGATAATAGAAACAGAAAGTGCAGTTCTTACAAAGCCGTTTAGTGGGCCATCAGATGCATTATTAGGGTCGTCTAGGAGTCCATCTACATAATTAGAACAAGATGTTCCCATGGTAGCGACCAAAAGTAAGGATAAAATATATTTAAATTTTCGCATAACAATTCTGATTAATAAGTAGCTGAAAGTTTAAAGATGAATGAGCGTGTTGCCGGATTGTTAAAGTAATCTAGACCTATTGCGTTTCTACCACCACCAGTTAGGTTTGTGTCTGGATCAACACCAGAATAATCTGTCCAAAGTGCTAGGTTTCTACCTGTAAATGAAAGTGTTAGGTTTTGGAGTTTAGTTTTGTCTCTAAATGCTTGAGAGTTAAAAGTATATGAAAGCGTAAGCTCACGTAAACGAGTCCACGAAGCATCTTCAATACTACTTTCATCTGGTCCTGTAAATGAAGAACCTAAGCCCCATACATACCAGTTTTCATCAACGAATACTTCGCCACCGCCAAAATCTTTCACCTCACCTCTTACAGTATAAGTACCATCATCGTTTTGTGCATGTGGGTAATATGCAGACACAGTTGGATTATCTGGATCAACCAATAAACCTTCTTTGTAAACTTGTAAAGCATTTGCCTGATCTGCTGTAAGTGTTACAGTATTTGTAGTGAAGCCTGCAGTACCAAACCATGTTAATGCACCTAGTGTACCATTCCACATTTCGGCTCCTTGGCTAGTTTCAAATAGTATGTTTAAAGAGAAGTTCTTAAATGAAAATCTACTACCAATACCACCTCTCCAATCTGGATTAGGATCGCCAATTACTTTTGGTGTATTTGCTTGTGTTGGGAAACCTTGCTCATCTAAAACATAATTTCCAGCTTCGTCTCTTTCAAATGCCACACCCCAAATTACACCCAATTGCTCATTTAGTACAGCTCTAGAACTTGTACCGCTAAATCCACCTAAAGAGATACTTTCTACACCAGACATATCTGTAACCTCATTACGGTTTTTTGTCCAGTTGGCATAAGCTGTCCAGTTAAAACCATCTCTATTTAATAAATCCAATGAAGCTTCTAGTTCAATTCCTTTATTCTCAATAGTGGCTGCGTTTGCAATTTGAGAAACAAAACCAGTGGCCGGTGGCTGATCAACCTGAATAATCGCATTTTCAACCTTATTACTATAAGCATTCGCTGTTAAACTTAATTTGTCGTTGAAAAACTTTAAGTCTAAACCAACTTCCATTTCTTTCTTAATTTCCGGCTCTATATTCGGGTTACCAGCAACATTACTTCTGGCAATTCCACCACCATAAGAAGCTGGATCTATTGCAGGTCCCCAACCTTCTCCATAACCTCTAAAGTTCGGGTCAGGAATAATAATATCGGTAGAGGTAATGTATGGTGACGGTGATCTACCTACTTCGCCATAACTCACTCTGGCCTTACCAAAAGTAAGAATGTTATTTTGTGGAATTAGGTTATGAAACTGCCATGCAACATCTACTGCACCAAATAAGAATAGATTATCATCTTCTGGCAAAGTAGAGAAAGCATCTGCTCTTAAACTACCTGTTATATATACTTGATTTAATAATCCTACTGTGGCAGAACCGTAAACACTTTGTGAGCGGATTTCTTCAAAGCTGCTTAATCCTTGATAATTTCCCGCAGGAGCATTATTTAAAACTGGTGGCGAATTTGGATTGGTAAATGCAAGTATGGTTAGTCCATGATCATCAAAAACACGTTGGTTTAGCGAAGTACCAACCAAACCGTTTATTTCGAAATTATCTGAGAAACGGTGTTGCATGTTGGCAATTAAATCGAAGTTCATTTGGCGCTCTTGTATGGTTTCTTTGGTATAGCGACCTCCTGAGTTTTCACCCGCAGAAATAGCAGGGAAATAATCTTTACGACCATCAGTATATGAATCTATTCCCCATCTGGCAGTTAGGTTTAGCCATTCAAAAGGATTTACTCCTAATTCCAGTTTTCCTATAAATCTATCTACTTCTGCTGTACTGGTGATGTTGTTCATCATCCAAAGAGGATTATCATAAATGGCAGAAGAATACAATTCTCCATTAGCTCCTGTAGTAAATTTAGAGCCCCAAGGATTTCTAAAATGTCTTTGCACATTAGTAAATGTATTCCCTTCAGCATCATAATAAGTACCATAGTAATCGCTCGGATCAAAATCTGATGGTGTTCTTAAACCACCTAAAAACAAACCACTCAGGTTAGAACCCATTTGTATCCTGTCTGACATGGTATTTGAGTAAGCAGCACTAGCAGTTACAGTTACTTTTTCACCAATGTATCTGGTTGCATTTAATCGGGCAGTTGTTCTTTCGTAAGTACTGTTTTCTTTGATGATACCATCCTGATTGATATTAGATAAACTTACATATACATTGCCTTTGTCATTACCAGAGCTTAGTGAGATGGAATTATTAAAAGTTAAACCGGTTTTGAATAAATAATCTTGAGGGTCTCCAGTATATCTTGAGTTTTTACCTCCATTTAGATCAGTTGCTGTTCCGTCTGGAATACGATAAATTAAATTACCATCTTGAGATTCAAAATAACCAATATAATCTTCATCATTTTCGTCAGTAATATATTCATCTGCACCACCCGGTCTATCTGAAATTTTATCGCCCCAAGAAAAGCGTTGGAAAGTACCAGAAGACTCGTTGAACATCATGTTATAACCTTGTCCATAAGTTTGATTTAAAGGAATTTTTTTGTTGATTCTGTCAAAAGAAACGGAAGAATTTAACTGAATAGAGAATGGTTTTCCTGTAAATGATTTCCCTTTTTTAGTAGTAATTACGATTACACCATTGGCCGCTCTTGCACCCCATAAAGCTGCTGCAGAAGCACCTTTTAATATCTCCATCGATTCTATATCGCTTGGGTTAATATCGTTGAGTCTCGATTGTTGGGTAACTCCACCACCACTACCAACAGAACCAGAGTTAGAGTTTGCACCACCCCAACCTTCACCAAAGTGGGTTTCGTTATTTATCGGAATACCATCTATTACGATTAATGGTTGGATATTTCCGGTAATAGATGTTGCTCCTCTAATTACAATTCTAGAACCTGCTCCGGGGTCACCACTGTTTTGTACGATGTTAATTCCCGATGCTTTTCCCGACATACTATTGAGCAAGTTGGGTTCTCCGGAATTTACAAGTTTGTTCCCATCTACTTGAGAAAATGAACTACCTGCTTTACTTTTGTCGATTTCGAAGCCTAATGCGTTTACAACCACTTCTTGTAAAACTTCATCATCGACTTTCATTGTTACATTAATCTGTGACCTGGAGCCTACTTCAACTTCTTGTTGCTGAAAACCAATGTAAGAAAAAACCAGCGTAGAACTATTCGCAGGAACTGTAATGCGGTAATTACCATCTATATCGGTTACTGCACCAATATTTGTTCCTTTGATTATTACATTTACTCCCGGAAGTGCACCTTCATCTTCTTGGGATATTACTTGCCCAGTAACAGTTTTGTCCTGAGCGGCTACCATACCCATGCAACAGAATATGAGAGCGCAACATAGTAAAAATTGCCTCATAACTTAAAAAAAAATTAAAATGAACACTAGTTGTATAGTTTGTTATTACTGGTCGAAGGTTCGAGATAGTTTGCGATAGTACATAGAGATAGCACCCTCCTTTTAGCGAATAAATGTGCTAAGGAAGAAATAAGCCATACGATATCAGGCAAGGAATTTTGATAAAAATGCCTGCTAAAATTTCTATTTTTTAATAGTAGTCTTGTAATTTAAAATCGATCAGATTCGAAATTACTGGTTGATTATATAATTATTGTGGTATTAGTTAATCAGCATTATTGCATCTAAATAAAGATGAATGCTGATATAAGAATTGCTATTTGAATAAAAGGAAAATTGATCAATTCCTTAGTATAAATTAAAAACTGTTAGGTAGTGTAATTTAAAATTGATCTGAAGTGGAAATACTGGTTAATTTCAGTAACTGTGGATATTGTGAATATATGAAATAAAAACTTTATTCCCAATAAATTCACCCTAATTGTATGATTCAGCAATCAGGAAATAAGTATTTAAATAAATTTATGTGTGTTTATATCACCCGGGCTGAGTTTCTCCAAATATCATAAAAAATAATTAGAAACAAATTTTTTTCGAATAAAAAATTGAAATTTGAATATTAAAATTGTCGTTTTTGTGCCTTATCTGTAGTTTACTAAAGTATTTGCCGTTTTCCGCTGCTGTTTTGCATATTGTTTTACCACAGTTTGTTTTTGCCTAAAAGCTTTTAGCGTTTCTTTTACAGAATGGTGGCTGGGATCATACTCTAAATGACCATAAATTCTGCTATTATAGTTTTTGCCAAAATATGATTTCCGATAAAAAACCATATAGCTTGCTAAATTAGGTACCTGATATTTTACATGCCCTAACTCATGGACTAGCACTTTTAATGCTATTGCTTTTGATGGAAAAGTAAGCATTACATTTACCGTAGTATCGCCATACAAAGAATGGTAAATATGTGGATTTTTATCACTTTGAGCCACATTTGTAGCCCCTAAAAAATTCCACTTAAGGTCATCTACTACCTTTATATATACATCTGTTTCATTGCCTTCTAGATCTCTTATCGTGTTTATTTGATAATACAACTTTGGGTCTATCACCTTCAATTGATTTATTAAGTAAGCTGTTTTTCTTTGATTTTTACTAAGTTTTTTTACCAGTAAATGTAACGATCTTATATCCTTATTTATAAAATGTTGATCTGCTTTATTGAGCGTTTCTTCTCTAAGAGATTCCAGATTAGTAATATTTTTACTAGCCTGTATTATTTCTGCATCATACCCATTTATAATCTCTGCATAAGCTGATTTAAAGAAAGAAAAGACAATAAAGATAAGACTGAGTAAACATAACTTTTTCATAGACTACTGATTGATAAATTTTGTGTTTGAGCAATACAGTGCAATGACTATTTCAAAAGAAAAGTCGGACTGTTGTTAATATCCTCTATTTGGTAGTAGCCTTCTTTGTGGTACTGAGCTGATCCATTTTATAGATAAAAAATGAATCGACATTCAGGTAAAATTATTTTTTATACAAATGTTAATGATATAAAAGTAATTTTTATATATTTGTTATACAAATATTAATCAAATAAAATGGAGAATCTGGGAAATTTAGAAGAAAGTGTTTTATTAATTGTAATGATATTAGACGATGCTTATGGTGTTTCAGTATCTGAAGCTTATGAAGAAAAAACAGGCAACACAATCTCAATTCCGGCGATACATACAGTTTTAAAAAGGCTGGAAACAAAAGGCATGGTTAAATCTAAAATGGGTGAATCTACTTCTGAGCGAGGAGGCAGGAGAAAAAGACTCTACGAAGCCACACCCTATGGTTATAAAGTGATTTCTCATATCAAAGAAAACCGACTACAACTTTGGTCACTCATCCCTAAACTAGGCTTAAACAATGGATGATAATAAGAAACATACCGATAAAAATGCTCCGCCAGGCTGGGCTAATCGCTTTTTAGAATGGTATTGCAATCCAGATTTATTAGACGAAATACAAGGTGATCTGTTTGAAGTTTTCTATCACAGAGAAAAGAAAAAAGGACTCAAAAAAGCCCGCTTTTTATTTATCTGGGAAGTGCTGTTATTCTTTAGACCCTCTTCATTTAAGAAAAAAAGTTTTATCCCTAACCTACATGGTATGTCTGGCTTATTTCAAAATTACCTCGTAATCTCTTGGCGGAATACATTAAAAAACAAAGTATTCTCAATTGTAAATGTATTTGGTTTATCTGTAGGCTTAGCCGCTTGCTTTCTTATTTTACAATATGTAGCATTTGAACTCAGCTACGATAAATTCCATAAAGACAGCGATCGTATTTACCGGGTTTATATGGATGATTTGGCGACCAACCATCCGGGAGTTGGGCCAGCTATGAAAGCAGATTTTCCAGAAGTAGAAGAGTATGCCAGAATTGTTCATCAATCTATCTTTGCTGGAAACATTGTTGGAATCACCTATGAAGATTCGGCAGGAAACAAAACTGTTTTTAATGAAGAGAAAGCCTATGATGTAGACCCTTCCTTTCTTACCATGTTTTCATTTCCATTTATATATGGAGACCCGGCTACTGCTCTCAATGATATGAGTTCGATTGTTATTTCTGAGGCAACAGCAGCGAAATTTTTTGGTGATAAAAATCCAGTGGGCAAAACTTTAGTAATAGATGGCTTTAGGTCATTTACAGTTACTGGAGTTTTTAAGAATATACCAGAAAATTCTCATGTAAAATTTAATGTGTTGATCTCTGCTTTTATGCGAAATTTTGGCCAAGGTGACTGGCAATCTGCATGGAATTGGCGATGGCCAGAATTTTATACTTATATCAAGTTAAAACCTTCTGCCACACAAAAAGATTTAGAAGCAAAAATACCAGGTTTAGTAGATCAATATCTTGGTGATATTATGAAGGAACTCGATAAGCAGTATCACTTTTATGTACAACCTCTTACTGATATTCAACTTGGCTCTAATAATTTAAGACGAGAACAAGAGATTCGCACTAATAGGCAAACTGTTTACTTTTTAAGTGTTATTGCCCTTCTCATTTTAGTAATTGCATGGATAAATTATATCAATTTGTCTACTTCTAAATCTATTGAAAGAGCACAGGAGGTTGGTTTACGAAAAGTAATTGGAGCATCAAGAAAACAATTAATTTTTCAGTTTTTATTCGAATCTGTTATTGTAAACCTTTTGTCTGTGTTACTAGCAGTCGTATTTGTAACAATTGCATTGCCTTACTTTAGCCTACTTACAGGCAAAAATATAGGAACTCGTTTAGAAGATATATTGCTTTTTCAAGAGCCGCTTTTCTGGGGTGTATTAGCTGCTATATTTATTTTAGGTTCTTTCTTTGCAAGCCTTTATCCTGCTTTTGTACTTTCTTCATTTAAAGAAGCTACCGTTTTAAAAGGCAAGTTTTATCGATCTAAGAGAGGCATCATATTAAGAAAGTTTTTAGTTGGATTTCAGTTTACGATTTCTGTTGCACTCATTGCTGGAACCCTTTTGGTTTATAAACAAGTTGAGTTTATGAGAAAACAAGATTTGGGTTATGCACAAGATCAGCTTTTAATTGTGCAATCTCCAAGAGTGGGTGACTCAACGATGCTAAATAGGTTTGAAACATTTCAAACAGCTTTATTTGAACATGCCGAAATAAACAACTTTGCTCCTACTAAAAACATCCCCGGTGAAGAAATTTCTCAATTAAATGGGATGAGAAAGATCGATGAGACAAGTGATGCTGATAAAACAATTTATCATTTTTATACGAATAAAAATTTTATAGAAACTTTCGGGCTCTCACTCTTAGCAGGTAGAAATTTTAATGATAATGACAATCTTAATCCTATAGACAATCGAAAAGAGCCAATACCAGTAATGTTAAATAAAAAGGCTATAAACGATCTAGGTTTTAGTAAGCCTGAAGATGCGATTAACCAACTTATTCATTTTACATTAGGGCCAGCGGATAGAAAAGGAGAAATTGTTGGTGTATTAGACAACTATCATCAAAGGTCTTTAAGAAGCGATTACGATCCAATAATCTATTTTCCGGTGCCTGTTTATTTGGGAGAGTATTTTACGATCAATCTTAAAATGCAAAATCTGCCAGAAACGATCAGTTACATAGAGCAAGAATACAAAGAGAAATTTCCGGGGAATAAATTTGAATACTTTTTCTTAGACGATTTCTTTAACAAACAATATACTGCTGATCAGCAATTTGGTAAAGTATTCGGCTTTTTCTCTAGCCTTGCGTTAATAGTAGCTGCCTTAGGTTTATTTGGCCTTTCTACCTTTATGATTACTCAAAGAACCAAAGAAATTGCAGTACGAAAAGTATTGGGTGCAAAAATTAGAGGAATGATCTTGCTCTTTTCCAGAGACTTGGTAAAGCTGATCATCTTTAGCAATGTAATTACTTTGCCTGTTGTTTACTTTGTTGCACAAGAATGGCTTAATAGCTTTGCTTTTAAAGTAAATCTGGGCTGGCTCATCTTTGTAATACCTGCTGTAATTTTACTGCTTATTACTGTGGCTACAGTAAGTTTTCAAACCATTAAAACTAGCTCAAACAAGCCGATAGATTACTTAAAATCGGAATAAGTTAAGTTGCCGTTTCTTTGGGTTTTACAATAAGCATTGTGATAAGTCCATTAACTACTGCTACAAGTGAGGCTATTAAAATACTAATTTTTGATAGCTTCACTACTTCAGCATCGTAAAATGCCAAGTTGGTAATAAATATAGACATGGTGAATCCGATACCTGCTATAAAACCAATTCCTAAAATGTGCCCCCAACTGATAGACTTGTTTAATTCGGCAATGCCAAGTTTATAACCTATATAAGAGAATAAACTAATACCCAAAGCCTTACCTACAATTAAGCCTAGAATAATTCCTAAACCAACAGAGCCAGTAATTACTTCTATAATATTTATATCTAGCGCAACACCTGCATTAGCAATTGCAAAGATCGGAATTACAAAAAAGGTATTGAATTCTATAAGGGCATTTTCTAATTTGATGAGAGGTGGACGAGATTTATTGGTATCTTTTTTCATGTTTTCTAAAATCTCTCTCTGCTCAATATCTTGCATTGGGTCTCGGTGCTCTATGTCTGTATGTTCGAGTTTCTCCACATTTTGCACCGTTCTATCTTTCAGAATTTTACTATCTAATTTCGGCTTTACCGGAATTGAAATCGCAAACAATACACCAGCAATTGTTGGGTGAATACCTCCTTTTAAAGTAAAATACCAAAGCACAATACCTATGGGAATATACCAGAAAAGGCTTTTAAAACCGAACTTGTTCATAGCCATCAGCATTACGAAAAGTCCACCAGAAATACCTAAATGCAACCAGCTAATATCACTACTATAGAAAAAGGCGATAACCAGAATGGCTCCCAAATCGTCGGCAATGGCTAAGGCAATTAAAAATGTTTTAACTTGTGTAGGCACTCTTTTGCCCAATAAACCAATTATACCTAATGAGTAAGCAATATCTGTTGCCATGGGTACCCCCCAACCATGTGCATTTTCAGAACCTACATTAAAAATTGTATAGATTACTGCCGGCATTAGCATACCACCAATAGCAGCTAGCAGTGGCATAGAAGCTTTTTTAAAAGATGAAAGTTCGCCAACTAGAATCTCACGCTTTAACTCTAAGCCTGCTACCAAAAAGAAGATGACCATTAAGCCATCGTTAATCCATTGTTCTATGGTAAGTTCAAAAGTAAGTGAATCTGAAAAACCAAAAAGAAATTTTTCTTCAAGAATGTGATGATAAGTTTCTGCCCAAGAAGAGTTACCAATTATTAAAGCCAATATGGTAGCTACAATGAGTATTAAGCCACCTGCGGTTTCTCGATCTAAAAACTTACTCGCAGTTTCTTGAATGTATGAGGATTTAGATTCCTTTTGTATTATTTGATTCATTGTGTTAGTCGTCTTTCAGTTAAATTGAACTTCTGGTAAATCAATTATTTAGGCATATAATTAATTTCTAGAAGATTGATTGTTGCAGCCGCTCAACTCATTGGCGAATACTTTTTCGCAAGAGATCGATACTTACAGATTGCTGGGCTGTTACACCTTGTACAATCTCTACTTCAGGTCTGCTTTTAGATATATTGGTAAATTGATTATTTACAATCAATTTATAATTTCCCATTGCCCAAAGCATACCAAAAGCAAGCATACCAACACATATTACAATAGACCACTCTTCAGCAAAGTTTACATATTTTAAATTTGCATGCCCCATCCATTTTCTAATTAAAGGAAAAACAGGATAAACTGAACCTGATACTACATGTACAAGAATTGCAGTCCAGAAAGGCATAGAACCTAACGGTTGTAACCAATTTGCTACGATATAATATTCTACTGCTGCAGCAAGTACTGCCCACGGAATGCTTACAATCAATATTTGTAGTGGAGTTAACTTTCTAGTGTAAAACCATAATAGGCCGAAAAAAGCAAAAGCCCAAAGCATATCTGCAGTTTGATGCATAAATACTCCAGCCATTAATACTTCCCAACCTAGATTTGCACTAATAATTGATTGATCAAAATAGGATACACCTATATTCATCCAGTCTACTAAGGGATTTTCCCCAATTCTACCTAAACCAAATATGATAAACAAAGTAGAAAATGTACTACCAATTAAGCCTAGTAATAGCGCTGCTTTGTATGGAGGATTCAAATTAGTATTATCCACCTCCGTAATTTCTAATGTTAGTATGTTAATAGATTCCATTTAATTATTTAGCCAATTAATATGATTGATTAATGTATGTTAGTAGTGAAATCTATCTTCTATTTGGCATTTATAGATAAACTTTTGTGCCACATACCAATCAGAATATTTACATTTATTTAAATATGGCTTGAGATCATCAAAAAGGCGATTTAAAAAATTGCTAATTAAACTAGAAGAATCTCTATTATTTGAATTTGTGAAATTGTGTAGTTCAAAATCCACAAAAGTGTGGATTTTATTCAACACTTTTTCTACACTTTTAGGTGTAAAAAATAAAACCTGAGTTTCACTTCAGGTTTATAAGTCATAATGTACAAGAATCAATTCATTTATACCGTAGTAGTTTTCCATTTACCTTTTTTAAACAACCAAAGTGTAAATAAGCCTACAGCCGTTTCTGAGAAAAATACGCCCCAAAACACGCCTGAGTACTTCCAATCGAGCTCAATTGCCAACCAATAAGATAGTGGAATCTGGATCATCCAGAAAAAAACAATGTTTAATAATGTTGGTGTTTTTGTGTCTCCAGAACCATTAAAAGCTTGTACTGAAACCATCCACCAACCATACACAAAGTAAGAATATGATAATATCTGAAGCCATTCCCCACCGATCATAATTACGGTTTCATTATCTGTGAAGAGTGCCATTAGGTTTTCATTATAAAAAAAGTAGACGAAAGATACTGCTACCAGAAATATCATATTATAAAAACCAATCTTCCAAACTGTAGACTCTGCTCTATCTGGATTATTTGCCCCAAGGTTTTGCCCTACTAATGTAGCCGCAGCATTTGAAAGCCCCCAAGCTGGCATTAATGTAAATAGCATTATACGCAAAGCAATTGTAGAACCGGCCACTGCCTCACTACCAATATCAGCCATAATGCGCATTAAAAAAATCCACGAGGTCATAGAAACAATCATTTGCCCAATACCGCCTAGAGAAGTTTTAATTAGGTTTAGTACTATTTTAGAATTCCAGTAAATCTGCTCCATCGTAATTTTGATGTGTTTACCTCCTTTTATAAGCAACCAAAACTGTACTCCCACACCAATTGCTCTACCAATAGTTGTAGCTATAGCAGCTCCTTCTATGCCTAATGAGGGAATTGGACCCCAACCTAAAATTAAAAGTGGGTCTAAAACCATATTTATTCCATTGGCTATCCATAATACGCGCATAGCGATAGCAGCATCTCCTGCTCCTCTAAATACCGCATTAATCACAAATAGCAATACAATCACTAAATTTGCTCCAAGCATCCACTGGGTGTAGCCGTACCCATTTTCAATGCTCCATTGGTCAGCTCCCATTAAACCTAGAAGTTCCTGAGAGAAAAAGATACCTCCAATTGTAAAAGGCAAAGAAATGAGTACTGCCAGAAAAATAGATTGTATGGCAGATTTACCTGCATCTTCTTTTTGCTTTTCACCAACTCTTCTGGCAATAATTGCAGTTACAGCAGTAGACAAACCCATTGCGATTGAATAGAGTAAAAACAAATAGGTTTCTGTTAATCCAACTGTGGCCACTGCAGAAGCACCCAATTGTCCTACAAAATAGATATCAACTACTGCAAAAGTAGATTCCATTACTAACTCCAAAATCATTGGAACAGCTAGCAATAAAATGGCTTTTTTGAGGTCTATCTTCGTATAATCAGCATCGGTTCCTTTTATGGCATCATTAATATTTTTCCAGATCGAACCTTCTGGAACATTTACTTCTTCAGAAACAACTGAGTTATTCTGTACTTCCATGTTAAAAAATGAATTTAGGCATTGTTATATGTATCGAGATAGTTGGTTTTTTATAGCCCGATGCAAATATGCAGTGTTATTTTATAAGATGAGGGGTGTGAAAGCGACTTTTAATAGGGTTTATCTCGGCAAAAAAATAAATAAAAAAGCTGATTGGCTAAATGCACAATCAGCTTGGATGATAGAAATGTTTTATTAATAATAGACTCTAAATATTTTATTTATTTTTTTAGTTACTGCTCTAGAATTTGTTGGTTCAATTAGATCCATACCTAAAGATTCTCCATATAAAGCAAGGTTATCATGTAGGGTATCAAAAATTACAACATAAACTTTAGTTCTTGCTTTGTATACATAATTACCATAATACCCCGTATATGACGGGGCTAATAAGGCTTCTTTAAAAGACTTACCAATATAATTGAAATCACTTCTTATATATCCTACTTCCACTAAAGCAAGTCCAAACCTTTTATTAGATCTTTTAATAACCTTCTTTACAGTTGGTGGAAAAACTACATTTGATAAAGTATTCCGTTTTGCCAAGCTTTCAACTAAACTAAATATTTCAGTATCTAATTTCTCCTGCTCTTGTTCATTATTGGCAATTATTTTTTCAGACAACCTATATTTAGAAGATTTAGCTGTTAAAATTGAATCAACATTATAATATGAGATTGCTGAAAGAGAATCATCGTACTCCATTATACTTTTCTCACGAATATAATTTACATATACAACTGGCTCAAAATAAGGAATATATTTAATCTCATTTGGATGAACTGAAGAAGTTAATATTCCAGCCTTATAACATGAGCTTAACATAAATACAAGTCCTAAAAAATATAGTAGTTTTCTAATCATATAGAATTGGTTTTATTTTTTAAGGCTGCTTTGTTTTTGAAATTGGCGATATCTTGCTCTGTAATTGCTCTAAAAGAAAACTTATAGCCTTCGTACAAAGCGATGCCATAAAATACCACATCCATCGGCGAGAAGGTTTCCATCATTACATCTGGTAGGTAAGAGTAATCGAAATACAACAAGGTTTCGAAGAAAGAATATCCCTCTGCATCTGCCATATAGCTTACAATACATAGAAAGTTTCCGACTAGACAGCTAAAAAGTGCAATTGCTGCTCCAATGATTCCAAAAATCTGCTCAATTCCTTTTCCGAAATATCTAATTCCAAAACCTACACCTGCACCGATTGCCACAGCCATGTAACCGATCTGAAAACCAGTACTCACTGTTACCAAACACCATACAGTTGCACCTAATAAGCCTACTAGAATACCTGCGATTATTCCATTTACTAAGTTTTGCTCTGCTCTTAAAGATTCCAATATATCTCCTGAAAGTCTTAGAGATACATCATCCATGGTGAGTGCTTGTTCATTATCTAATGGCTTTTCCTTTACTTTTTCGTCTTTTACAAACTGGGAGCATTCACCTTCAAAATCTGCTTTGTTGCCAGTAAGACCACATAAAAGGCCTTGTTTAAAATCCAGCTTTCGGTTTGTACATTGGTTACAAAAAACGAGTTGTTCCTCTCTAGTCATGATTTGTTTGTTGTTTATTATCGATATTGGTTGCTTATAATATTAATGGTATTTTTTTGATATTTATTATAGTTTTTTTGATAAAATTCATTAAAAAAAGGCACAACTAAAAAGCTATGCCTTCTCACTAATAATTTGCATTTAACTATCAGAGTTTTTCATCTAACAATTTCATAAAATAACCTCCTACTACTGAGCGAGCTCTAAAGTTAAGTACATGAGCGTCAGTAGTTTCGTGCCAATCGCTAATCGGAATACGAACTGGTGTTTCGTTGGCATAATCCCAAATGGGTTTAATTAGTGCTTCAAAGTCTTTTTTATCAGAAGCCA
This sequence comes from Chondrinema litorale, assembly GCF_026250525.1. Lineage (GTDB taxonomy): Bacteria > Bacteroidota > Bacteroidia > Cytophagales > Flammeovirgaceae > Chondrinema > Chondrinema litorale. Next base: position 221,053 of record NZ_CP111048.1, on the reverse strand, counting down.
ATGTGGCAGACCATAAAACCCAATCTGATTTTGTGTATGTTTTTCTACTATCTAGTGGTAAACCATATTTATTCTGATTAGCCAAATAGAATTCAATTTCTTTTTCGGCAATGCTAGTTGGAAACAAGCCCAGTTCTAATACTTTGTCCCAAACGAGATTATATTTTTGGCTCCAAGTATCTTTCTTATCAAAAGTGAGAGAATAATGATTACCAGATTCTGCCAAATCTGCCCATTTAGACACCATAGATTTTGCCATCTCTTTATAGGTTTTAGCTGTTTCGGATTGACCTAGCATTTCGGCCATATAAGCGTAAGAACCAATACCTACAATTGCTTTTAAAGAAAGGTTGGCATTTCTTGCTAAATGTCCAGCAAAATCGTCTGTACATAACTGGTTTCCTGGATCAAAGCCTTTGTCGCCTAAATACTCAGCCCAAGTGGTAAGCGTTTCCCAATGCTTTTTAGCATAGTCTGCTTTGCCTTCTGCTTTTACAATGGCAGCCGTTAAAATAATCATATTTCCTGCTTCTTCTACTGGCATATCTTCTCCATAGGTTTGACCAGTTGCAATTGGATAAGTACCTAAATCATGTGCCGGAAATGGCTTTTTCCACTTGCCTGTCTCAGAGTATTCAAAGATTCCATTCAACATTCCCTTTAACAAATCAGGATTGTAGATTAAGAATAATGGTGCCGAAGGATAGGTTACATCTACCGTATTGATAGAACCATTACTAAAATTTTCTTTAGACAAGAATAGAATTTCATCTTTAGGGCTCTTTACAAGTGTATGTGCTGAGATTGCTTGTCTGTAAGAAAGCACACATAATTCTGCATATTTTTTACCGCCAACTTTCTCTAAATCTTTATAAACTTTAGCATCAAAAGCATTGCATTTGCTAATAATAGACTTGTATTCATTTTTAGCCACTTTTAGCAAATCATCCATTTCACTTATAGAAGTTGTTTTCCACCAAGGTTGCAGTGTATCTTCAAAATACTGCACTGAATACAACTCATCATAAGCCAACATAAACAATTGTTCTTTTGGCTTGCTACTTACTTTTTCTAAATCAACTACTGTGTTTAAAACAATGTTTCTGCCTTTGTTTTCTGCCTTTACAGATGTATGCTCTATCGCAAAAGAACTCAAAGCATCACTCAAAGAACTGGTGTATTGCTTTACATTTTTTGAGTCGGGAGTGGCTACATAAAAGTATCCCCAATCTATTTTTACATTGTCTCCTTTGGTTTTTAACATTGGCTGTTCCTGTGTTCCAGTCTTTAAAATAGCCAAATCGTTAGCCTTGTATTGCCATGCCTCAACATTTTGCGATGGATTATTTACTGCAATATTACTAGAAGCTCCGACATAAACTTTTACATCATGAGCCTCCTTGTTTATCGATTTAGCTTTTACAGAAATATAAGTTACTGGTCTGCTCATTAAATCAAGATTATCCATAAGTAATGGAGAAGTAAACGTTACATCCAAGTTTACAGGGCCACAAGTAAATGTATAGTAAGTACTATTCGCTTCCAATTTCACAGAACTTTGCTTAGCCAAATTTACCTCTACTTTCTGATCGGCTTCTCTCACCAAACCTGCATCTAGCCATCTGCCACCGGCAGTATTTTTTACATACACAGCCAACACATTATTCGTAGGTTTTAACTTGGCTATTACAGCTTCATCTATAGGAATATATTTAAAGTCATCTGTCCAGCCTTCTACTTCGTAAATTTTCTCTTCATTCAAATACACCACTACATTATCGTCGTGTCTAAGTTTTAAAAAAAGCTTTTTCTTCTCTTTATCTGTCAAATCAAATACTCGTCTGGTTACCAAATTTTCAGTTTTCCAAACTGTATTTACATTGTTAGGCTGATCGCCAAAAGGTGCTTTTCCTTCTTTCCAGTCGGTTGTTTTGTAATCTACCTTAGCCCAATTATTATCTTTTGGAGCATGGTCGATGTATTGTACAGTATAATCTTTATCTTCTGAGGTGGGCAATACAGAAATGTATTCTTTTACATCGCCTCCCATAAATCGATAAATCTTACCATCCACATTAATTAATCCGGTAAGTGCATGGTCTGTACCTGTCCAATGTTTGGTGTTTGTCTCATTGAGTTTATCACCCATAGACCAGATACTAAAATAAGGATTGTGAGTAACCAGAGGATAAGCCGGAGCTCTTAACTCCTGCGCGCTAACCAGATTTGCATAAAGGAGCAATACTCCTAAAGCACAACTGATTTTTTGTGCTAATCTGAAAAAATTGTTTTTCATAAGTGTTTGTTTTTTTTGCATCCGAATCGCCGTTTTTAGCAGTTTTTCGGAGATCGCGTTTGTGAAATAATAGATGATAATAATAGTAGGTCTTCCTGCTTTGGCAGGATAAATTAGCTGTATTTTCCATGCTAAACTGATGAATATAATAGAAACCACTATCCGCGTACACACTGTTACATAACAGTGTTTTAGCTAAGTGTGAATCCATATTTTCATAGTTTACCATATCTCAATATTAGCCCTTAAAAAGCTTTTTTTCCAATAAATTCAGCAATAAAAAATTTGAAGAATTTCAAGAGTGAATGTTCATTCTGTTAATGAATAGTGTTGAAATGTTTCCTGCGTGTGTTTATTCTGGTTTACACAATTTCTGTAGTATAAATTTACCTCAAGAAATCTTCTCAAGCGGGAAGGGATATTTATTTAAAAATGTGAGACATGAAGAGAATTTTTGCAGGTATAATCATACTGCTCCCTTTGATTTTTGAAGTAGCCAATGCTCAAAATCAACACAGAGAAAAACTACTATTCGATTCCGATTGGAAATTTGCCTTTGGCCATCCCTCCGATATCAGTAAAGATTTTAATACCGGAACTAGTTACTTTACTTACCTTGCCAAAGCTGGTTATGGAGATGGAGCCGCAGCCTCCGATTTTGATGACAGATCGTGGAGAAAACTAGACCTGCCACACGATTGGGTGGTAGAACAACCTTTCGATTCTTTAGGTAGCCACAGTCATGGTTACAAAGCAGTTGGTAGAAATTTTCCCGATGTAAGCGTTGGCTGGTATCGCAAGAGCTTTTCTATTGATAAAGCTGATGAAGGCAAGCAAATTTTTATTGACTTTGAAGGAGTTTCAAGAGATGCAAAAATTTGGGTAAATGGATTTTACCTTGGTAATGAACCTAGCGGATACCAAAGTTTTAGCCATAATATTACTGAGCTGCTAAACTATGGTGGAGAAAATGTAATTGCCGTTAGAGCCGATGTAACTACAGAAGAAGGTTGGTTTTACGAGGGTGGAGGAATTTACCGACATGTATGGTTAAGAAAAACCAATCCGTTACACATTGCTAAAGATGGTACTTTTGTAAGAACAGAAATTACAGAAGGTAAAGCAACAATTAAGGTAAGTACTGAGGTAATTAACCAAGCAAAAGAAACTAAGACTTTTACTTTTAAGCATAAAGTAGTAAATGCAAGTGGAGACGAATTAGCTGTAGTTGAAACTCAAGGAGGCTCACTTGTACCAATGAAAGATGGAAAATATGATGCTGAATTAAGTGTTGCTAATCCGCATTTATGGTCGATAGAAGACCCTTACCTTCATAAGCTTATCACTGAGGTAATAGTTGATGGAAAAGTAGTAGATGAATACCAAACCACTTTCGGTATTCGAACCATTCTCTTTGATGCCGATAAAGGATTTTTTCTAAATGGAAAACATGTAAAACTTAAAGGTACAAATAATCACCAAGACCACGCAGGTGTTGGGGTTGCCATTCCAGACGAACTTTTAGTTTACAGAGTAAAACAATTAAAAGCTTTTGGTTCAAATGCTTACAGAAGTTCACACAACCCTCCTACTCCCGGTTTACTGGATATTTGCGACAGCTTAGGCATGGTGGTAATTGATGAAAACCGCCTAATGGGAACAAACGACCATACGCTCAAAGAAGTAGAAAGACTTATCCACCGGGATAGAAACCATCCATCAGTAATTTTGTGGTCTATAGGGAACGAAGAGTGGATGATAGAAGGCAGCGAAAAAGGTGCTAAGATCGCTTTAACCATGCAAAATTATGTAAAAACCCTTGATACTACCAGACCTGTAAATGCTGCTATTAGTGGTGGTTGGGGCTATGGTATTTCTACTGTAATTGAAACAATGGGATACAATTATTTACCTCATGGTAATACTGAAGAGCAGCATAAGAAATTTCCAAATCAACCGGGAATGGGTACAGAAGAAGGTTCTACCTATGCAACCAGAGGTATTTATTTAACTGATGATGAAAAGCATTACGCTGCTGCTTATGACAAACCACCTCGCGAAAATTGGTACTCAATTGAAGGAGGCTGGACTTATTATGATGAGAGAGATTACTTAGCAGGTATGTTCATCTGGACAGGCTTCGATTATCGCGGTGAACCAACTCCTTATGTATGGCCATCTGTTACCTCTTACTTTGGTATGATGGATTTATGCGGTTTTCCTAAAGACAATGTTTTTTACCTCAAATCTTGGTGGCAAGACGAACCTGTTTTGCATATTTTGCCACACTGGAACTGGGAAGGCAAAGAAGGCGAATTAATTGATGTGTGGGTTTATAGTAATTGCGATGAAGTAGAATTATCTCTCAATGGTAAAAAACTAGGCAGAAAGAAAATTGAGAAAAATGGGCATTTAGAATGGCAGGTAGCTTACAAAAAAGGAACAATAAGAGCTGTAGGTTACAAAAACGGTAAAAAAATAATTACTGAAGAACGTACAACCACAACCCAGTCAGAAACACTTAAACTCTCTGCTAACAAAACGAACTTATTTGCTAATAAAAAAGATATTTCTGTTGTTACGGTAGAAGTGCTCGACAAAAAAGGTAATGCGATTCCAACTGCAAATACAGAGATTAACTTTACAATTGATGGTCCGGGAGAAATAATTGGTGTGGGTAATGGCGATCCAACATCTTTAGAAAAAGAGAAATTTATTGCTGATAATATTGTGATTGGCCTCAATCCAGTTAAACAACTCCCACTTACTAAAAAGGTGCTAGACGATTTAATGCCTGAAATTTCTAGCAATGTATTTACTAAAGATACAAGCGGGCTAAAAGTTTATACTGGCTCATTTGAGATTAAACAGACAGTAGATGATGAAGCTAATATCAAATGGTTTTATCAGAATATAGCCAATTCACAAGCTGTATATCTCAACGGCAAATTAATTGCTCAGAAAGTTTCTGATACTTATAATAGATCAGAAATTGAGCTTGCAAAAACTAACTTGAAAGAAGGCAAAAACACTTTTGTAGTTATTGGAACTCCTCTCAAAAAGAAGAATGAATGGGATATTCCTAATCAATTACCAGGGAGTATTCAGGTTTATACACCTGCAAAACAATGGAAACGTAAATTGTTTAATGGTTTAGCACAAGTAATAATACAGACTAAAGGAAACGAAAACGGAGTAATTACTCTTAAGGCCGCTTCACCTGACTTGGAAAGTGGTGAATTAAAAATACAAGTTAATAGTATCAAATAAATTTTAATCTAATCATTAAAATCCAACTCAGGCAGAGGTTTATACCTCTGCTTGTTTTTTTTACAATTCCCTACTCATAAAGATATTTAGATCTCATCATTATTAAATTAATACAATTATATATAAGTTCGCATAACTCAGATATACTAAAATAAAATTCTTCAATATTTTATAATTTATTAATAATATTTTATTTTTTTAAATTAAAATTGCTGATTAAGTGATGTTTAATGGCATCGGCTTAGTAGCTAATATTTATTATTTATAAGCATTCAATGCAACTCATTGTATAAATAAAATCCATTTTATATCTTAATTAAGCTTTACGTAAGCATCAAACTTAATAATGTACAATTCTCATTTCCGTTTTTTTTATAAAACAGAGCTTAGAATAGAATTTTACTCTATGGAAAAGATGAGCGAAGCTAATAAGACCAATAAATCAACAGAAAAACAAATTCAGGAACTGATGGAGAAATCCGTAGAACAGGAACTGATTATTGATACTATTCTTGAAAATACAAATGCCGGATTTTGGGATTGGAATTTTAAAGATGATATTATCACTTTAAGCGATTCTTACTTGTCGCAATTAGGTTATAACAAAGGTGATTTACCCAACAAAACCTCAGACCTCAGAGAAATTATACATCCAGATGATCACTCTAAGCTTTCTAAAGCTTTTGAAGAGCATATGGTAAGCAGTGAAAAAGTCCCATTCTCATGTATTGCTAGATTTTTTTGTAAAGATGGCTCTATTAAATGGATACAAAGCAAAGGAAAAATTATTAGTAAAGATGAAAAAGGCTCTCCACTAAGAATGATTGGCTGTAATACTGATCTTACGGAGAGTACTATTAAAATTTTAAATTTTGAGAAAGAACACGAAGATTTTAAAAACAAAATAAATCAATACGATAGCATTCTTAAAAAAGCCGAAGAGAGAATGCAGGTATTTAATGAAGCTGGAAAAATTACCAATTTTGGTACTTGGAGCTTAAATATTAAATCTGGCGAAATAGAGTGGTCTGACGAAACCTACAGAATATACGAAGTACCCATTGGTGAAAAGATTACAATAAGCAAAGTTTTAGATTTACTCCCTCCTAAAGCTAAAGAAATTGTAAGAGACAGAATAGGAAATATTGATTATAGCAAAATTGATGAGTACCAAACTAACTTACTAAAAATAGATAGACTAGAGCATTCAATTTTTACCACAAGTGGAGAATTAAAATATGTTGAAATAGCTGGGAAAATTATTGTTGATGATGACAACATATTTATTCAAGGTTCAATTCAAGATATAACAGAGCGCAAGAAGGCAGAAAACGATATTCACTATTACCAAAGAGGACTAGAATTTCTGAACGAAATAGCTTCTAATATCGATTTGAGCTATGATGAACAAATTCAAATTGCTCTACAAAAAGTTTGTGATTATTTACAACTTCCATTGGGCATAATAAGCAAAATTAATGATGAAGATTATGAGGTAATATACTTCCACTCTGATGATCCTAATTTTGCGATTGATCCCGGAACTATATTCCCTTTAGGCCAGACTTTTTGTAGCGTTGTGATGAAGACATATAACACAGTAGCTATATCTTATGTAAAAAATTCTAAATATTCTTCTCACCCTTGCTACGATGCTTTTAAACTAGAATCTTATATAAGCTCACCAGTTTATGTAAATGGAAAGGTTTATGGAACTATCAATTTTTCGTCTCCTGAACCTAAAAGAGAAGGTTTTTCTAAATATGATATCCAGTTTATTAAAATGTTGGCAAACTGGGCTGGCTCTACTTTTGGAAGATTGCAAAACGAAGAAAAACTAATCGAAGCCAAAAAGAAAGCAGAAGAAGCTTCTATTGCTAAAGAGCAGTTTCTTTCTACTATGAGCCACGAGATTAGAACACCTATGAATGCGGTAATTGGCATGTCTCATTTGCTCATGCAAGATAATCCTCAACAACATCAAGTCGAAAAAATTAAAACACTGAAATTCTCTGCTGAAAACTTGCTTTCTCTTATTAATGACATTCTAGACATCAATAAAATTGAATCTGGAATGATCTCTTTCGAAGAAATCGATTTTGATCTGTTTGAGCTGCTCAACGGTATTAAACATGCCCTCAAAATTAAGGCAGAGGAGAAAAATATTAAGCTGAAGATCAAATACGATAATGATATTCCAACACTCGTATTAGGAGATCCTACCAGATTAAGTCAAATTCTAATCAACCTTGTTGGAAATGCTTTAAAATTCACCGAAGAAGGTTTTGTTTCTGTAGAAGTTGAAGTTTTACAAGAAACAGACTTTAATATAGATATTAATTTCACCATCGAGGATTCAGGAATTGGCATTCCGAAACACAAAATGGAAATGATTTTTGAGCGATTCTCTCAGGCTAATGGAGAAATTACCAGAAAATTCGGTGGCTCTGGTCTTGGTTTATCCATCGTGAAAAACCTAGTAGAATTACAAGGCAGTGAGGTTTCTGTAGAAAGCGAAGAAGGCAAGGGCAGTAAATTTAGCTTTACACTTAGGTTTAAAAAACCTCAAAATGCTCTAGCTTCCCATAAAAGCACATTGGTTTTTACACATGAAGAAAAAGATTTAGGAGGTATTAGAATTTTAGTGGTTGAAGATAATGCTGTAAACCAGTTAGTTGCCAGCGAGTTTTTAGGGAAATGGAACACAAATATCACTTTTGCAGATAATGGTTTAATTGCTTTAGAAAAAATTGAACAAGAAGAGTTTGACATTATCTTAATGGATTTACAAATGCCTGAAATGGATGGCTATGAAGCAACCAAAAGAATTAGGCAGCATCCAGATGAAAATATCAGTACAATACCCATTATCGCATTAACTGCTTCTGTGATGATTAAAGTGAAAGAAAAAGTGGTGCAAACTGGTTTTAATGAATATATAACCAAGCCTTTTAATCCGAATGAGTTATACTTAAAAATTAAAAAACTTAGTAGAAAGGCATCTTATCCATTAATAGGTTCTTCTGAAGTTATTGAAACAGAAAATACTATTATTGACAGCCAAACAGAAAGTAACCAGCCAGTTATCAATAATGAAAATATTATCTCTTTTGAGAAATTAGAAGAAATGGCAGATGGTAATGAAAGTTTTAAAACAGCCATTATCAACCAGTTAAAATCTGATACTGAAGAATTTAGAAATTTAATTGCAGAAGCTGTTGAAAATCAATCAGAAGAAAAAGTATCATTTGCTGTGCATTGGTTTCAAACTTCTCTAGAGCTATTTTCTTTAGAAGAACTAAAAACTACAATCAGAAATTTTCGAGAAAAGTTAAAAGATCATCAAGGAGATACACCTTATTACTTGGCAGGTTTAGAAGAGATTAATGTAAAAATAGACGAAGTTTTAAAAGCTATTAAATAAAAAAAATCCGAAAAGCTATCAACAATTTCTTTTCGGATTTTTAATCATTTTAATTCTCTTACAGTAATATATTTTTGACCTCCATTTTCCCAAATCTCACCTTTTACTGAAACCTTATCTCCTACTTCAAGAATCTTATATTGATAAGCATTTTCATGTAGATTGGGAATACTTATAGTTGCATAATAAACCTCATCACTATTCGTAAGCAGTTTTGCTGTATATCCATCTTTGCCATTTTTTACTTCTTTAACTTTACCTGTTATAAATTCATCTTCGTTTACAACTTCTTCTACTGGCCTATTTGTGTTAGGTTGGCAAGCTGCAATGGCAAGTATGCCTAGGCTTATTATTAGTATCGTTCTAAACAGTATTCTCATAGTATCAAGGTTTATCGGTTCATACTATTAATCGAAAATTGAGAATTAATGTTTAACAAAAAAGCCAGATTAATTATCTGGCTTTAAAATTTTTTCAATCATAATATTTTACTCGCTTTTCAAAGAATCCACAGGGTTATTGTGTGCCGCATTTATCGATTGCCAACCAACTACAAGTATAGATAATAAAAGTACTCCAACTCCTGAGACCATAAATATTACAGGAGTTAACTCCATTTTATAAGTAAATTCAGATAAAAACTCATCTGCCATTAAATAAATTACTGGTGTTGCCAAGGTAAAGGCTAACACCACCAATAAGACAAACCGCTTAGAAAGAAGCACAATAATTTGCATAAATGTAGCGCCTAATACTTTTCTTACCCCAACTTCTTTTTTTCTTCTTTGCAACATAAAAGAAGTAATACTAAACAAACCTAAAAGTGCCAATACTACTGCAATGCCAGAAAAAAGTGAAGCTGTCATTTCTAGTCGCTCTTGAGTTTTATATAATTCGTTAAATTCTTCATCTACAAAAACATATTCAAATGGTTCGTATGCACCCAAAGATGCCCAAGAATCTTCCAGAATTTGTAAGCCATCTCCTATTCTACCAGCTTTCAGTTTTACCAGTAGCTTACTGGTACTCTTTGGACTATAATAATGTATTAGTGGTTCGATAGATTCTTTGAGCGATCGATAGTGGTAATCTTCTACCACTCCTACTACTGGATATTTTTGATTGTCTCCACCTTCAGATAAATACTTATCGTTGAGGTCTTTCCAACCTAATTTCTCAAAAGCAGTTTCATTTATAATAATTGCTGTTTCGTCAGACTTAATCGAATCTGAAAAGTTTCTACCATGAGCAATTGCAATGTCTAATAAACTAAAATAATTTTGATCTACAACGATTTGTTTTAGCTGAATGCCATCTGGGCCCATCGAATCGCTGTTTGCATACCAGTTGTAAGAATCCCAATATTTGCCCGGCATATTTTGGCTTAATGATACGCTTTCAATCGCTTCTTCTTTCACTAATTCTTCTCTTAACATTAAAACTCTTTGAGAAGCTTTTTCTGGATTCTCAAACAAATTAGAATAGACATTCATTACCACTATATGATCCATATTAAACTTTAGATCATAAGATTTCATAAATGAAATTTGCTTTGTAATTACCAGTGTACCAGCAATAAAAATTAGAGAAACCGTAAACTGAAACACCAATAAGCTCTTTTGTAACCATTGCCCTGCTCCGCTCCACCTTATATTTTCTTTAAGAGATTTAATTACATGCACATTGGTTAGTAAAAGTGATGTTACAAAACTTGAGATAAGCCCGATCATTACACAAATACCAATGATAAACAGTATTGCGGAAGCATTTTGAATAATGTTATATTGGATATCCAGATCGTAAAATTCATTTACATACGGAGCGAAAATATAAACACCAATTAATGCCAGAACCACAGAAACCACTGTCGATATTAAACCTTCTACCAAAAACTGAAAGATTAATTGGCTTTTTAAAGAACCCAACACTTTTCTAACTCCCACTTCTCTTGATCTGGTAAGCCATTGACTTACAGAAAGATTGACTAGGTTTACACAAGAAATTACCAAAATGGCAATAGTAATAATAGACAGAATACTCAATGTTCTATCGTTTTCGGTGTTTCTCGCATGCTCTTCTTCCATTGAGAAAAAGGTAACAAACTCGTTTTGCCTATCTGCTAAGAAGTGTTTCTTAGTAACTGCTTCAGTTTTAGACTCTAAATCTTTAATATTTGTCCCTTTAGCTACTCGAACATAGCCAGTCATAAAAGTGTTATACCAATTGCCCATTTGGTCTTCATCCATTGGGCTCGGACTTGCCGGCCAAGATAAAAGTGATTTAAATTGGATGGAAGAATTTTTTGGTGGGTCTTTTACAACAGCGGTAACAGTTACCTCATAGCCCATTTCTTTCATGGTTAAGACTTTGCCAACAGGATTATCGTAACCAAACATTTTCTCAGCCATGCTTTCTGTTAAAACCAACTTGTTAGGGCCATCTAAAGCCGAGTTTAAATCTCCATGTACTTGCTCAAAAGTAAAGACGGAGAAGAAGCCCGAATCAACCAGATGAAAGACAAGATCAGAAGCCCTGCCCTCATCATACAAAAACATATCTGACCAAGAATTAAACCTTGTGCTGCTAATAATTTCCGGATACTCTTCCATTAAAGTAGGCGTAAGCGGAGTAACAATCATATCTGAATGATCGCCTTCTTTCGTTTTGGTACCTACTCGGTAAATTTCTTCATAATCAGCATTAAACTTATCAAATGAATTTTCATAATCTATAATCAGATAAAGCATAATTACCGCACAAATACCTATTGACAAACCAAAAACATTGATCAACGAATTTGTTTTGTACTTGATAAAACTTCTCCATCCTGACTTTAAAAAATTTTTAAACATACCATAAAAGTTTAGTTGATAAGAGCCTTCTATCGGCTTGATAATACCTGGTCTGAATAATTGTAGTACATCTCTAAAAAATCGCCAATTCGCATTTTTTTCCCCTTTTTCATGCATATTTCTCTCATATCGCTCCATTAAATCACCTTCTAAATCTTCCACATAAAATGGGTGGCAATACCAATGGAAAAAACTGAGTATCCATCTGGGTGGTTGTTTCGAATTACTGCTGGTTCTCATTTTATTCATTTCTTAAAGATTCAATTGGGTTCGTAAGTGCAGCTTTAACTGTTTGAAAAATGATCGTTAAAAATGCTGCTGAAATAGCCAACACACCACCTATTAGAAAATGGCTAACCGAAATATCAATTCTGTAAGAAAATATTTGCAGCCATTTGTCCATTGTGAACCAAACTATTGGAATCGCCAATACAAATGCGATGCATACATATAGTAGAAAATCTTTGCTGAGTAAATGTATGATGTTGCCAACAGTAGCTCCATTCACTTTTCTGATGCCAATTTCTTTGGTTCTTTGTTCGGTGGTAAATAAGATCATTGCCAATAAACTGAGGCAAGAAATGATGATTGAGATAATGCCAAAATAACTAAAAAGCTTTCCGGTTCGCTGGTGGTAAATATGCTGCTGATTAAATCGCTCAGACATAAAAGTATATTCTACAGGATAACCGGGATTTATTTTTCTAAAGGTCTTCTCAATAAATGATAAAGTATTGACTTTCTGGTGGTTACTAATTCTAATATACAAATTACCAGAACTGCCATTTAAGATAAAAACTGGTTCAATCGGGCTAGTTAATCCCCAATAATTAAAGTTATCTACTACACCAATAATTTCTATCGGTTCTTTATTCCAAGGGAGTTTTACCTTTTTGCCAATTGGAGATTGCATGCCCATTTCGTCAGCCGCTTTTTGGTTAATTACCAAAGACTGATCATCTGTGCTGCGGCCATCAAAAAAACGACCTGCTTGTAGTTTAATTCCAAAGGTTTTTGAAAAACTACTATCGGCAGTCATCGGTCTAATTGTTAAATCATCTTCCCTATTTTTCCCATCCCATTCCGATATTTTAGAGTCAAAATAAATGTATTCGAAGGTAGAGCGAGAGATGTTTTTGATGTCTGCATATTGAGATAACTCATTTTGCAAAACTGCTAAATTTTGCTCGGTTTCTTTATTTAGTTTAAGTGAAAGCAGGTTTTCTTTTACATATCCCAGATTTTTATGTTGGATAAATTCCAATTGATCTTGCAAAATGAAAGTACCTGTTATCATACAAATGCTTATGCAGAACTGAAAAATTACTAAAGACTTTCGTACAGAAACTCCATTTGTATTTGCCGAAATTCTCTTTTGCAAAAGAGATATAGGTTTTACCGATTTAAACATCATTACTGGTAAAACAGTCGTGAGAAAAAGCATGGCTAAGGTTAAACCTACAAAAACCGAAATAGCACTGTATTCATTTAGCAAAGTGAAGATTGCTTTTTCATCTCCCATAAAGAAATTTGCTCTAAAGAAATACAGTAAAATACCAGCCAACAAGATCGCTAAAACACTGTAAACTAAAGACTCTGTTAAATACTTTTGTACGATGTTATTTAAGTTAGCGCCAAGTACTTTTTCTAATCCAACCTGTTTGTAATGAAGCGTGAATCTTGATGTGGTGAGGCTTACATAATTCATGCAGGTTAAGACAAAAATTAAAACTCCTGCAATGGAGAAAATCCATATGTATTTAATATCTCCACCATTCGAAAAGAATGGAGTCATGTGTTTGTTAAAATGTACCTCTGCAAGCGGAATTAAAGCCGAGGACCATCTGGTTTTATTAATCTTATCGTAGAAAGATTTAAAAGCATTGGTTTTATTAAGTAATTCATCGGGGTTTGTATTGGCTTGCAACTGAATAAAGGTAGCACAAAACCAAGCTCCCCAAGCATGATTTACATCTTGCTTGGCATTCACTTCAAAAGGAATAATAAAATCGAATTGGAAAGATGAGTTTTCTGGTAGGTCTTTCAAAATCCCTGAAACTGTATAAGTTTCATTATTATTAAGCGTAACCAATTCGCCTAGAGCACTTGTGTAGCCAAAAAACTTCTTACTTGTAGCTTCTGTAAGAATGATGCTTTTACTATTAAGATTACTGGCATCACCTTCTGCAAATTCGAAATTAAACATCTCGAAAAAAGCTCGATCTGTTTTGGCTCCTTGCTGCATAAAGTTCTTCTCATCAGCATGTAACAAAACACCATCTCCCATAAAATCATACTTGGTAGCATTTACAATTTCGGGATATTCAGCAGTGAGCGATTCTGCCAAAGGTGCTGGTGTCACAACACTTGGTTCCCAGCCATTCATGAGTATTTCTACCTGATAAATTTGATCTGCCTTTTTATGAAATTTATCGAAACTCAGCTCATGTGAAACCCACATATAAATGCCTAAAACACAAGCTAGCCCTAAGCCCAAGCCAGAAATATTAAAGAAAGAAAATACCTTTCTCCTCAACATATTTCTAAAAGTAATTTTCAAATGCGTTTTAAACATACCATAGTAATTTAAATGATTGCTCCCTTCAAACGGACTCATTAATCCCGGTCTAAAGAGCAACAAAACATCTTTTGTATATTTTATTCGAGCAGCTTTTACTCCTTTTTCAATTACATTTCTATCAAACCTTTCGAGTAAATCGCCCTCAATATCTTCCAGATAATCCGGATGGCAAAACCATCGGAGCAGTTTAAGCAGCAGATTTGGCGGTTTATCTGGTCGATGCTTATTCATATCATTTTTTATTCTGAGCGCAAACTCTTTACTGGATTCATCAATGCAGTTTTGATAGATTGATAGCTAATGGTTATCAAAGCGATGAGTACTGCACCTGAAGCTGCAATTACAAACATCCACCATTGTATTTTAACATGATACTCAAAACCTTGCAGCCACTCTTTCATCACGTAATAGGCAATGGGTGAAGCAATCACAATGGCGATGCCTATCAACTTCATAAAATCCTTAGACAACAAGGCAATTATCTGCGTAACCTTTGCCCCCAATACCTTTCTGATGCCAATTTCTTTTACTCTTTGTTCTGCCATAAAAATGACCAAACCCAACAAACCAAGACATGAAATAAAGATCGCTAAAAAGGCAAAATATCTGGAAAGTCTAGCAACTACTTGCTCGCTTCTGTACAAATAGCCGTATTCTTCGTCTGCAAATTGATGAGCAAAAGGAAACTCCGGATTCACTTTTTCGTGTAGTATTTCCAAATTTTCTAATGCTTCTTGCATTTTATCTGACTCTATTCTGATGAGCGCATAACCTCGACTTCTCTTATGAGTAAGCCTTAACACCAATGGTTTTATAGGATCGTGCAAAGACTTAAAATGGAAATCTTTAACCACTCCTACAATGGTACCTTTCACCTCCCAAAAAGTAAGCGGCATGCCAATCGGGTCTTTATAGCCAATGGTTTTTAGAGCCGTTTCATTAATAATATAACTAGCAGAGTCAGCGAAACCCTCAGAAAACTCTCGACCATACAACATGGTAGATTGCATCGTCTCAATAAAATCGTAACCAATGGTTGCTTGCGTAAAAGTGGGTCTTTCTGCCGGATCTTTGCCTTCCCAATCAACCGCGGCAGTGGTATTATCTATTTCCATCGGACGGCTAGACATACGTGTTATATGCTCTACACCAGGAATTTTTAAGGCCTCTGCTTTAAAATAATCGAAGTTTCTGGCCATTTCACCTGTGTTAGGCAAATAGACAAGATTGTTTTTTTGATAGCCCAGATTTTTGGTTTTGATATAATCTACCTGTTTGCTAATTACAATCATTCCCACAATAAAAATCATAGACAAAGCAAACTGAAATACTACCAAACCTTTTCTAAATAAGCCTGATGTTTTGCCTGTTTTTACATTGTTTTTAATAACCGCAATGGGCTTAAAAGACGATAGCAAAAAGGCAGGATAAGCACCCGAAATAATACCAGTTACTAAAGTTAAAATGAAGATGCCCAACCAGAATGATGTATCTGTTGCAGGAAAAACAATATGCTTGCTGGTAAGTAAATTAAATGCCGGCAAGAGCAAGAACAGCAGCACCAATGATAAAACAATGGCTATTAAAGTAAACAATAATGCCTCAATAATAAACTGGCCAATTAGAGAAATTCTCACTGCACCAATCACTTTTCTCACACCAATTTCTTTGGCTCTTTTTACCGATCTGGCTGTGCTCAAATTCATAAAGTTTATACAGGCAATAAGTAGGATGAAAACAGCCACAATCTCAAACATTTTTACATATTCAATTCTGCCACCTGCAATTTTCCCATTGTCAAAATTGCTGTATAAATACTGATCTTTATAAGGTTGAAGGCCGAGTTCTAGTCGATCGTTATCTGAGTAACCTTCATCATAATTTTTTATGAAATGCTGAATCTTTTTGCTTACTTGATCTGCATCACTTTCTGCTTGTAGTTTTACAAATGTACTTGGACCAGAATTTCCCCATTTTTCTAACCATTTGTTTTGCGCTACAAAAAACTCCCAACTAATAATGTATTGAAATTTTTCTGAGCTCTTGTCAGTAATATCTTCGAATACACCAGAAATTTTTAGCTCGGTTTCATTATTAAAATTGATAGATTCCCCCATTGCTTGCTCTGGACTTCCGAAA
This sequence comes from Chondrinema litorale, assembly GCF_026250525.1. Classification (GTDB taxonomy): domain Bacteria; phylum Bacteroidota; class Bacteroidia; order Cytophagales; family Flammeovirgaceae; genus Chondrinema; species Chondrinema litorale. The sequence continues at coordinate 204,491 of NZ_CP111048.1, read as the reverse complement.
AAGTTATTCGCCATTTTTCTGGAAATGGCTATGCTTTCTGGGGTTTTGAGTGCTTCTTCTGGTGAGCCAATCAGAAATGGATATGAGAATATCTTAAAGAAATCTTCGCCTGCAAAAGTGCCGGGAACTTTCATTTTCTTATCTTCTACTGAAAACGTATACCAACTAATCCAAGAATAACCGCAAGCCAACTCTACATCCGGAATTACTTTTTTGAGCTCTTCGGCCAATCGCCCGGGAGTATCGTAACTGCCATTCACCTCTTTGCCAGAATATTCGCAACTAGTAACCTTATAAATCTGGTCTAAATCTTCGTGGAAATTATCAATCTGATATTCATTTTGAACCCAAAGCGCAATTAAAATACTACAGGTAAGCCCGAGAGATAAACCTGAAATATTGATAAGAGAAAAAACTTTGTTTTTGGCGATGTTTCTCCAACTGATTTTTAAATAATTCTTAAACATTCCATAAAAATTTAGTTGATAAGTACCTTCTACAGGCTTGATAATCTCAGGTCTTAGTAATTTTAGAATATCCCTTATAAATTCTCTTTTGGCTGTTTTGTAGTTTATTTCTTTGGCATTGTGGTCAAATCTTTCGAGCAAATCACCCTCAATGTCTTCCAAATAATCTGGATGACAAAACCAGCGGAAAAACCGCAGCATGTACTTCGGTGGTGAGTTTTTCTCTTTCATTTTATCAATTATTGAAAGATATTTTTGGCACAGCGTTCCATAAATTGATACGTTGCTCTTTGGTTTCTTGCAACACTTGCATACCAAAATTGGTCACCTGAAAATATCGCTTTCTCTTTCCCCCTCTTTCTTGTGTGGCTTCGCCAAATTCAGAAGAGAGATAACCTTTTTTTTCTAATCTTCTCAATACGGTTTGTAATGCACCAATACTCACCTTGCGATTTAGGCGATTTTCCAACTCATCGATTATGGCAATTCCATAGGCCTTTCCTTGCAAAATGGCTACGGTTAACATGACAACTTCTTCAAATTCTCCTAAGTGATGCTTGCTCATAAAACTATTATTTACCTTAAATGTAGTTTTTATATCGATTAGGTGCAAAAAATATTTACCTTAAATGTAGTTTTTATTATTTGAATGGTAAATAGTAGAGGCCAAAAATGGACTAGTAAATTTGATTTTTACTGGTTTATTATTACTTATCCTTTAGTAAAGTTTATATACTTGTTATCTTTTACTAAGCATTATGGCAACCTACACTGAAGAGGAAATATTAAGAGACCTTGACACAAATGAACTTTATGATTTATTTTTTGATCTTGAAGATGGTTATTTCTATACATCTGGTTGTCGGATTAATTTATTTGCTGATGATAAACGTTGGGCAATTGTATTTGAGAAAAGTGGTTTCGGAAATCGAAGTGGTCACATAGAAATAATACTCGACTTTTGTGGTAATTGTATACTTAATAAAGACTCAAAACACACTTCCAATACTAAATGGGTTTATCTAGTCACAGGTGAACAACTAGCTGAAATCGAGGAAGGTTTTGAGCGCGTTTCACCTAAGGCATCTAAAATCTCAATTAGAGGCCAAGAACTTTATATTGAACAAGATTATTCAAAATATCAATCAATGGGAATCAAAATATCGGAGTATAATAACCCACAAAAGTTAATAGACTTTGCTTCATTAACTCGGTATTTAGATGAAATGAATCCATTGTTATTTCGTGCAAATGAAATTGAACTTCGTCAAATGTTGCCTGATGATATTCCTCTTATAATGCAATTAGATGCATGGCACCATGAAAAGTGCATAGACTATGATGACCCTAACCCAAGTGACTTAGAAACATTTCAATTAATTGCTAAAGTTCTAGTCTCTAAAGACACTACTGACTGGAAACCAAAGAAAAAAGCAAATAACAATTGGAGAAATTGGCCAGAGGCTGGTACACTTTAAACAGAAAGATCACATCCGTTTAAAAGGAATCACTTCTACAAAAGCTTGTATGTGAAAAACACAATACTACTTTTACCAATGTACGGTAGCAAGAATCGCATCAATAGACCAGTTAAAATTTTATAAAATGGATAAGGTTAATTTCTTATTGATAAAATCTGAAATAATCTCAGCGAAAAGTTACGAAGAGATTCATAAGCATTTTCAATTACCACTTCAACTATTCTCCAATCATATAAAGTTTACTAAAGGGCTAGGGTATTTATTTGGCAGAAAGGAAGACATTATTCTCATTGGTGTTTTGCAAAATTCGAGTTGGTTTGATGCTAACATCACTAGCCAAAACTTATCCGAACTAGAGCTACAAATTTGTAAGCTCGATCCAGAATCAAGCATACTTTCATTTTGGACAAACTCAAACATTGCAGGATATTATTACAGGTTGATTAAAGCATCTAACTTTAGAAAATCTTTTGAAGGAAATGATGGCTCTGATGATTTTTTAATTTTTGGAAACGATTTTTCGGATTTTGAAAAGGAATTGCTCAGTACTAGAAAATTATATGATGATGAGGAAGCTATATTTTATTATTCAACACAGCTAAAAGAATACTTGCCACATTATTCTTTAGGAGGCTCGCTCATCACCAATATACTAGCTACAGAATTTAATATAGATTATTGGGAATTAGAAAATGAATTCCATTTTGATCATTACCTTTTACCTATAGAGATGGAAAAGCTCAAAAGATTAGGTTTACTTTAAAATTGGTCACCATCAAGAATTAAAGTTGACTTGCAAGAGCAGTATAACTTCTCCCAAAATAGATTGACTGGACTCTACTTATCTTATAGCAAAGTTTATGTATATGACTTCGATAGATAAATTTTTTCAAGAATACATTAATATAGACAACTTTCATGAACCTGAATATGGAAGAGATATTGAGGTATTAAGAACATTTAAAAAGGAATATCCAATTATTAATTATGACTTGCAAAAACAATTAATTGATTGTCTTAATACAAAACATAAACAAGAATTTGTTGGTGATCTAATGTATTATTATGATCAAATTCCTGATATGCTTATCAATAAATTATTGGAAGTTGCTATAAATTATAGAGATCCTGGTTTTAATCGTATTTTCATAAATCCGAGTATCAAAGCCATCGGTACGAAAAAAATAATTGATAAACTTGTTATTTTATTTAAGACCGCAGACAAGAAAACTAAAATTGGAATTTCTAAATTATTTTACTGGATAAACCCCTTAGATAAAAAAGAATTAGACGAAATTCTTGAGTTAGTCCTCAAAAGGATTATTGAGAAAAATGATATTGTAGAAAACTATTTTTTCTATTATGATTTTATTAGAGATAACAAATACTATTCTGATAGTAATTACAAACTTTATAATTCAGCAAAACAACATTTAAAAGATATTCCAGATGGTGCTCTTAATTTGATCAAGAAAATACAATATGATGAAACACAAAGAAACTTTCTTAAAAATGAATTAGGCTGGGATATTATTTTATAATATAAATATACAAGAGCTTCGATATAAATGCCTGCTGCACTACACCGCCAAAATGTTGCTCATAAAAACCAAACCCAGCCTTTAAAGCTGGGTTATATTAATTCAGTACCTTACCAAATCTCCCTGAAAATCAACTTCTAAAGCAAAAGGGTTTAAGATCTGATCGATAATGATGCTAACTGTTCTTCTGTTTAAAACTGTGGTAGATGAATACTCTTGGTCGATATTCCATTTTTTCCACGCTGCTTTAATTCTCTGCTCATTAATCTCAGTATATAATTGCTTTAAGATACTTGCGATAAATGGAAAAGTAATCCCTTTACCAGAAGCTGGTATGTTTTCAAGTTCAGGATAATAGGCTAGCAATCCTGTTTTTAATTCATATTCAGATACTATTCTGTCTGGATAAAACCAAGTCTCGTTTGCCCATTTGTAAGGTACACCTTCTGCCTTTAAGATATGTGTAGCAGCAATTCGCTGCATAGAAGCAAAAGCTTTGTCTGATGCAGAAACATCAATTAGCGGCATTATATAAGCCTTATAATCTAACAATGCATTCTGTACTTCTCTAATTGAAACTTGAGAAGTAGGTACTTGCTTCTTTATGGCAGTAGCTGCAATGGCTCCCGATGCCTGCCCAATTCCCAATACAACCGGCTGCAATCTGCTAGTGCCATTTACAATGTTAGAAACACTGATATTTTTCTCTGCTACCAAAAAGTTTTCAATCTTCTCGGGAATCAAACTACCTAAGGGAATATTGTAACTAGGCACTCTAATATGGATAAATTCAATCTTGGGAGCATCAGGCTTTTTCGCATGGTGGTGATCTATCGGATAGTCTCCCACTGCCACACCTGTTTTGGATAGGTTGTATTTATAAGGTGCTTCTAAATGATTGGCTGTAAGAAAAACCTTGCCCTTTACTCTTCTCCCCTCTCTGTGATAAGGGATAAAAGGCAATGCATCTTTAGTGGCAAATTCATTTTCTAATCGAAGGTTTTTAAAGCCCAATTCGTTCTGGATATAATACACAAAACCCAATGTGAAATTCTTAGCTTCCTGCACTTTTACCTCTAATTCTGCTGGAGACAAACCGTCCCACTCAAAGTAAAAATCGTTGCCACAGTTAGGCCAGTTAATCATGTATTTGTTATTGGGTAATTTGCCATAACTCAGCATTTTTGAACATTCAGAAACGGAATTAAACATGGCATCTCCTTTTAAATCACAAGCACATTCGTAGTTTTTGCTATCGTAATCTTTCGGTTTCTTAACCAAACCTTTTTTGCTTTTTACTTCGCCAACATCTTTTAAAATGGCTACATAAGTTAAATCTTGAATGATAGAATTTGCTTTTTCTGGTGCTTCTGTCTCACCAGTTTCAGCTCGGGCATCCATCCCCAATCTATAATCTGCTCCAACAATCGGTAACAGCTCACCAGTTTCGGTGGCATCGATTAAGATGTTTGCGGTTACCGTTTGCGCTTTACCATCCAAATTGTATGTTACTTGCCATAAACCATTTTCTTGCTTAATGGTAGAGTAATTCGCATTATAATGAATGGTTAAATTCGGAATGTTTGCCAGCTCTTTAAGAATGTTATTCGCCACAGATGGCTCGAACAAAGTATGGCTTACCCAACCAGTAGAAAGGGCACTCGCTCCTCCGTAATAATCATATAACTTTTGTCTAAACTCACCCCAAAAACCCGAAGGCATTTGGTGGTTGCCATCAATGGCAGATACACCTGCTGAAGTTAGCATACCACCCAACCAAGGAGTGCGCTCGATCACCGTTACTTGGGTGCCCATTCTCGCTGCCTGAATCGCTGCTGAAGTTCCTCCGGCACCACCTCCAATAATTAAAACATCTGTTTTTTCTTGTGCTGAAACGCTGTAGATATATCCTATAAAAAATAACAGCCCTAATACTCTTCTCATCAATCGCATGTACTTTGTTAATAATATCATTTTCAAACTCGCGGTAAAATGCTAAAATAAACTAGAGATTTTTGATATTAACAATTTTTAATAGGTATATTTTACTGATAATCAAAATCTTGTACTTTTATCTTGATATAAAAGTACCAAAAGATCATTTAAAAATAAACCCAGTCAATATCACTGACTGGGTTTGATAGGTTTTACCTAAATCTATTTTTATTCATTTCGTAAACTGTCTATCGGGTTGGCAATGGCTGCTTTTATACTTTGGAAACCGATTGTGAGTGTAGCAACTAACAAAGCCAACACACCCGGTATAGCAAACAACCACCATTGCAACTCTATGCGATAAGCAAAATCTTCTAACCAATAATTAATGGCATATGCACCCGCCGGAATAGCTATTACAAATGCGATTATCACCAGTTTTATAAAATCACTCGTGATTAAAGCCACAATGTCTGTCACCTTAGCACCCAACACTTTTCTAATACCCACTTCTTTAGTTCTTCGCTGGATGGATAACATCGCTAAACCAAACAAGCCCATGCACGAAATTAAAATGGAAAGCAAAGCTCCTGCTGTAATCATTTGTTTCCATTTGGCTTCGGCTTCGTAATTTCTTTCATTCTCTGTATTCTTAAAATCATACTGGAAAGGTCGAAATGGAAGTATCTTTTTATAGGCATCTTCAATGGTAATAAGTCCATCAATAATTCGGTCGTGTTTCAATTTGATCACCAAACTCCCAGCACCTTTTTTATATAGTAATGGCCCAATTTTCTCTTTAAGCGAAGAAAAATGATAGTCTTTTACTAAGCCTATCACCGTAAGCTTTTCATTATTATAGAAAAAGTCTACTTGTTTACCAATCGGATTTTCCCAGCCTGCTTCTTTTGCAAATGCCTCATTTACCAAGACAGATTCGTCTTCTTCGTTTTGATTCCCTTCGGTGAAATTTCTACCTGCAACAATAGGTACTTGCAAAGTTGGCAAGTAGTTTTCGTCTATCCATTTAATAAAAAAACCTCTTTCTGTTCCATCGGTTTTGGCACTGGTGTAAGAGTTTCCGGGACTTACTAGAGATACACTTTGTATGGTCGTTTTATCAACCAATTCATTTTTAAACTGTGCTGCTAGTTCTGCTTCTTTGCCTCTTTCTAAACCTACCATCACTAAATCTTCGTCATTATAGCCTAAATCTTTATGCGTGAGGTAATCGAACTGAGCATAAATACCCACTGTACCGATGATTAAAAAAGTAGCCAATGCAAACTGTAAAACTACCAATGCCTTAGCTAGATAGTTTTTGCTGCTTAATCGAACTCGATTACTCAATGCCTGTACTGGTTTAAAACCAGATAACACAATTGCCGGATAAAAACCTGCTGATAAACCTGTAATAAAGAATAAAACTATATAACCAACAACTAACTGTGTATCTAACAAATAGCTAAAACTCAACTGCTTGTTAGCCAGCTCATTAAAAGAAGGTAGCGATATTTCTACGATGAACAAAGCTGCTACAAAAGCAAACAAACATAGTGTAAAAGACTCACCTAAAAACTGCCCAATTAATTGTGCACGCTGCCCACCAATTACTTTTCTTATACCGATTTCTTTTGCTCTTTTTAAAGAATGAGCAACAGTAAGGTTTATAAAATTGATGCAAGCAATGAGCATGATAAATAAAGCAATTCCAGAAAGTATATAGGAATAAATAGGATTGCTACCCGATGTTAAGCCATTTCTCACGTCTCCAAATTCTGTATCTAGATGTATTTGTGTGAAAGGCTGCATACCAAAATGAATTTGCTCTTCGCGTTCAAATTTTTCTTTAGACTCAGCAAGTTCATCTTTCGCCTTACTTAAAAATACTTGATCTAGCTTGGGTAAAACCTGATTGTAATCTGCCTTTTCATCTAAAATCAAAAAGGTATGAATATAAAAGCCCAACCACGAATTATCAATGTATTTGTATTGGGTTAAACTGAATTTGAAAGGAAGCATCATTTCAAATTGCACAGAAGAGTTTTGAGGTGGATTTTTAGCAACTCCTGTTACCACAAAAGGCTCAAAACTATCTCCTACCCTTAGCTCTAGCGACTCACCAACTACATCTGTTTTCCCAAAATATTTCTCAGCACTTTTCTCTGTCAGTACCACAGATTGTAACTCCGCAAATACATTAGATTTATCTCCGTGGATTAATGGAAAAGTAAAGGCTTCGAAAAAATTATCATCTGTAAAAACCACGCGCTGATCAAAAGACTCATTTCCTTTTTTTATAATGTATGAGCCAGACTGCATCCTAACAAAAGATTTAACCTCCGGTATTTCTTCTTGAAAAGATGGCCCAACAATTAGGTTTGTACTTCCCAGTTTTATTTGGTTGTCTTCATTTGAAATGGTTGCAGTTACTCTGTAAATCTGATCTTTCTTCACGTGAAATTGATCGAAACTCACTTCATCTTTTGTATAAAGAATAATGAGCATGCAACAAGCCAAGCCAATACTTAAACCTGTAATATTGATAAATGAAAAAACCTTATGCCGAAGCAGATTTCTGCTTGCTACTTTAATGTAATTGTTGAGTATACTCATAAGAATGATGTTTTTATCTTCTGATGAAGCTGTTTTAATATTTGAAAATCGGATGTATGAAAGCACTTCCCTGATATAATGCCACTTGGCTTTCCGCTCACCCAGTTTTTGTACTCTTTTAGCAAATCGCTCATGCAAATCACCCAGAATCTCTTCTGTTAGCTCCGATGCACAAAACTTTTCCAAGAGTTTATCTGGCCAACTGGGTGGTTTATGTTTATCTCTTTTTTTATTCATTTCTTAAACTATCAATCGGATTGGCAATGGCAGCTTTCACACTTTGGAAGCTAATAGTAATAATGGCAATGGATAAAGCGACGAATCCCGGAAGTGCGAAAATCCACCAAGAAAGCTCAATGCGATAAGCAAAATCTTGCAACCAATAATTGATGGCATAAGCTCCAGCAGGAATGGCAATTACAAAAGCAATAATTACCAATCGCACAAAATCAACCGAAATTAAAGTAACTATATCTGTCACTTTTGCCCCTAGCACTTTTCTAATACCCACTTCTTTGGTTCGTCTTTGGATGGTGAGCATAGCGAGACCGAACAATCCCATAGAAGAAATGAATATAGAAAGCAAAGCTCCTGCTGTAATCATTTCTTTCCATTTGGCTTCAACTGCATACCTCCTTTCGTTGATGGTACTCATAAAATCGTAGTGGAAAGGGCGAAACGGGAATACTTTTTCGTAAGCTTTTTGCACCGCATCTAAACCCAATGGAATTTGATCTGCCTTTAGTTTAATCCACAAATCACCAGAACCATTTTTAAATAGTATAGGTCTTATAGATTCTCTTAGCGATCTAAAATGATAGTCTTTAATGACTCCTACTACAGTTAATTGCTCATCGCGATAATTGATTACTTGCCCAATCGGATTTTTTTGAGAAAGCGCATCCCAACCAGCTTCTTTGGCAAAAGTCTCATTGATAATTACAGATTGTGTTTTATCATTTGGAAAATCAGTAGAGAAATTTCTGCCTTCTACCAAAGGTATTTCTGCCATTGGTAAAAAGGCTTCATCAATCCAACTGATATCGAATTTGATGTCTGTTTCATTGTTATTGATTTTGCCAATAGTTCCACTCTGCCCGAAGTATTTCACCGCAATATTTTCAATCGACACATCTTTAGCCAAATCATTTTTCATGGAATTTAATTCGAGTTCATAATCGCCATTTCCTAAGTGTACAATTGCCAGATTTTCATCATTATAACCTAAATCTTTATTCGTGAGCAAATTGAATTGTGCATAAATTCCAACTGTACCTATAATCAGAAAAGTAGCCAAAGCAAACTGAAAAACTACCAAGCCTTTTACCAGATAATTTTTCCCATTTGGTTGAAAGCGATTATATAAAATCTTAACTGGCTCAAAACCAGAAAGCACCAATGCCGGATAAAAACCAGCTATTAATCCAGTAGCTAAAAACAAGATAACATAGCCGGAAATTAATTTTATATCTAATAAATAAGTAAAGCTTAATTGCTTGTTAGCCAACTCGTTAAAGGTTGGCAATACCAATTGAACAATGAGTATTGCTGCACAAAAAGCCAACAAGCACAATACGAAAGACTCACCTAAAAACTGGACTACAAGTTGTACTCGCTGCCCGCCAATTACCTTACGAATGCCAATTTCTTTGGCTCTTCTGAGAGAATGAGCCACTGTGAGATTTATAAAATTAATGCTTGCAATGAGAAGAATAAACAAAGCAATTCCAGACAAAATATATGAATAAATAGGATCGCTACCTGCTGTTAAACCATTTCGAGAAGCTCCATATTCAGCATCGAGATGTATTTGCGACAATGGTTGTAATTTGAAGTTCACAGCTTTGATGAAAGCAAATCGCTCTCTCATCAACTTCAATTCTTCGGCTGCTTTACTCTGAAAAACCTGATCGAACTTAGGTTCTACATCCATCCAAGAAGCCGTCTCATTGAGTACTATAAAAGTATTGAGATGAAAACCCACCCAATTGCTTTCTTCATCACTTGGTCTACCAAACTTGAAAGGGATTAAGACATTAAACTGAATAGATGAGTTTTGTGGTGGATTTTTAGCCACGCCTGTTATTACAAAAGACTCAAACTGATCTTCGAAATTTAAGTCGAGGGTTTTGCCAACTACATCGGTTGTCCCGAAATATTTTTTTGCCGCATTTTCAGATAATACCATCGTATTTAACTCCGAAAAAACCTGCTTTGAACTGCCTGCAACTAATGGAAATGAAAATACAGAGAAGAAGTTATCTTCAACAGCCAAAACCTCTTCATTATAATTATCTGTTCCATTTCTCAGCGTTTTAGTGGTGGTTTCCATTCGGGTATAGCTTGCTATTTCGGGAACTTCTGCCGCAAAAGAAGGCCCTACAATCTGATTGGTTCCTCCAAGTTTCTTAATACCATCGTCACGCGTCATCATCGCAGTAACCCTGTAGATTTGATCTTTCTTTTCGTGGAATTGATCAAAACTCACCTCATCTTTTGTATACAAAACAATGAGCATACAGCAAGCAAGACCAATGCTTAACCCCGTAATATTGATAAATGAAAAGGCTTTATGGCGTAGTAGATTTCTGCCTGCTACTTTAATGTAATTGTTGAGTATACCCATAAGTATTATGTTTTTACCTTCTGATGATAGTTTTAAATTTGATAATCGTATGTATGCCATCACTTCTCGCACATACTGCTTTTTTGCTTTTTGCTCGCCCACTTTTTGTGCTCTTAAAGCGTAGCGTTCGTGCAAGTCTCCCAGAATTTCTTCTACTAACTCTGGTGAACAAAAGTGTTGCAATAATTTGTCTGCCCAACGTGGTGGTTGATATGTTTTCTTTTTATGCTTAGACATTAAGTTTATTGATATTAGCTATTCGTATTTTAAAGTTTTTGCCGGATTTAAATGTGCCGTTTGTAATGCGTGCAATGCAGTTATGCTAAATGTGAGCAACATTGTAAACAGCAATACCAAACCGAAAAGCAGGTAATTCATCTCCGTGCGAAAAGCGAAATTTTCTAACCAAATATTTACAATATTCCAAGCAGTGATAAATGCTGGCAATGCGGCAATAAGCACTAACAACACAAAATCTCTGCTCATCATCACGACTAAATCGCTAACACTTGCACCCAATACTTTTCTAATTCCCACTTCTTTAATTCTTTGTTTAGAAAGGTAAGAAGCCAAACCAAACAAGCCCATAAATGAGATGACAATGGTTATTATAGACAAGGTGAAAAATACTTTTCCACGAACTTGATCTGCTTCGTAAGCTCTTTGCAATGCATCATCTAGAAAGCGATATTCAAAAGTAGTATTTGGAAAAATCTCAGCCCAATGTTTTTCGATCACTTCCATACCAGCAGAAATATCTTGCTTAATTTTTAATGCGAGCATATCCGAATTTCTAAATAAAAACATTTGAGGTTCAATAGCTGAGTGTAATGAGCTTTGATGGAAGTCTTTTACCACACCCACAACCTCAAAAAACTTAGGATTATCCTTACTACCAAATCTCACTTTTTTACCTAATGCATTCCCTAAATCATAATCTTTTACAAACTGCTCATTCACAATAGCAGACTGCGTAACATCAGCCGGAAACTCTGTTGAAAAATTTCTCCCAGATACCAAGTCGATATCCATCGTATTGAGAAAATCATAATCGAAGCGACCAATGTAGGATATTTTCTGTGCCTCTCCCGATTCACCTTCGGCACTCACAGGTCCTCTTCGCATGTTGCCTCCACCCGGAATAAAACTAGCAGTAGCGGCTGCTTCTACAAATTGATTTTGCAAAACTCCATTCTTAAATACTTCCCACTTATCCGCTTCATAATCGCTTGGTAGTGAAAGCATTACAAGCTGATCTTTGCTAAAACCTAAATCTTTTTTTCTGAGGAATTGAAGTTGGTCGTAAATCATTCCGGTACAGGTGAGCACAAAAATCACAATGGCAAATTGTACACCCACAAGCACTTTTCTAAAAGGCACGTTTTTTACCAGTTTGCCCTTCATTACAGCAGCAGGTTTGAATGCCGAGAGGAAAAAAGCTGGATAACTTCCACCTAAAAAGCCTATAAATATCAGTATTGAAAGTATTCCTAAGAGCACTGGCCATTGCCAAAATTGACTCAAACCCAACTGTAAACCTAGCATTTGATTTAGTCCATCCATGCTTACAAAAAGCAATAAAACTCCGAATACCATTGCCAGAAAAGTGAATAGGAAGGACTCCGTTAAAAACTGTTTTACTAACTCTGTTCGATGTGAACCCATCACTTTTCTAATACCCACTTCCAAAGCTTTTTTGCTTGCCTGAGCAGTAACCATATTCACATAACTGATACCGGCAATGAGCAATAACAAAATGGCAACTCCACTAAAAATATACATATAAGTTTCACCACCAGTCTCATTAAAATGGATGGCAGTTAAGGGCACTAATGCATGGTTGGCACGCACTAAAACGGGTTCTCTATCGGCATTTAAATGTTTATCGTAAATGGAAGAAAAACTGGCTGCTAGGTTTTCAATATGCGCTTTTTCATTCAGTAAAACATAAGTATTCACATTAAACTGATTAAAATAATAATCTGCTAAATGTGGATCAGACTCAGCAGAAATGAAGGCTTCAGCTTGTATGTTGCTGTTTTTTGGAATGTCTTGAAAAATTCCTGTTACCAGAAAAGATTGATTTTTACCTAGACCTTCATTGATCAAATTACTATTGATGATCTTGGCTATTGGGTCTTGATCACCAAAAATTCGCTTAGCTAAACTCTTTGAAATAATGATTTTATCTGGGCCAACAAGTGCTGTTTTGGCATTCCCTTCAAATACATCAATTGAAAACACATCTAATAAAGCTGCATCGGTGGCATAAATAGCCGATTCTGCTACTTCATTATTTTCAAATTGTAGCTCAATGGATTCTTGCTGCCAATATTGATACACTCTTACAAAAGCTTCAATTCCGGAATAATCTTCTTGAAAGTAAGAAGCCAAATTTGCAGGTGTTGAACGCCAATTTACCTCAATTTCTTTCTCATGCGTTTGAACAAATGGTGTTTCAATTCGATAAACTCGGTCTGCTTTCTCATGGAAGCGATCAAAGTTCAACTCAAAATCCAGATAGATTAAAATATACAAAACTGCCGCGATTCCCAGACCTAATCCGAAAATGCTAAATCCCGAGAACACTTTGTTACGAAAGATATTTTTGCCCGCAATTTTTAAGTAATAAAGAAACATATCTGTAAATTGTGGTGAATAATAATCTGAGTTATTCCGCTTAAAGTTAGCTAGCCGTATAAATGCCCACACTTCGCCCACGTACTGCCATTTGGCTTTTCGCTCACCTACTTTTTGTACTTTTAAAGCATAGCGTTCGTGTAAGTCTCCCAGAATTTCTTCTGTGAGTTCCGAAGAACAAAAGCGCTTTAGCAAGTTATCTGCCCAGCTTGGAGGTTTATATGGATTCTCATTTTTACTCATTCCTCAAACTATCAATCGGATTAGTTAAAGCCGTTTTGATTGATTTAAACCCAATTGTAAAACCTGCGATTAATACGCCTGAAATAGCTGCAATGGCAAAAATCCACCAGCTCATATCAATTTTATAAGTAAATGTATTCAGCCAATTGTTCATAAAATAATAGGCAATTGGCACCGCTATTATGAAAGCCAAAGCAATGAGCAATGCGAACTCTTTAGAAAACAAGTAGATAATATGCTGTGCCGATGCACCCAATACTTTTCTGATGCCAACTTCTTTGGTTCTCTGCCCAGTAATAAAACTGATTAAGCCGTACAAACCCAAACAACCAATAAAAATGGCGATTCCTGCAAAGAGCGTAAGGAATCTGCTTGTTCTCCTTTCCTGATCGTACCAGGTTTCAATATCATCATCTACAAATCGGTAATTCATATAATATTCTGGAAAGAGTTCTTGCCACTGGTCTTCAATTGCACTAATTGCTTCTCCCGCATTTTTCAAGTCTATTTTAAATGAAGCCAATTGGAATTGATGCTTTAAATCTACTAACATCACAGGATAAATTTTTTCGTGTAATGAGAGCGTATGAAAATCCTTTACCACACCTTTAATAAAAATGTTTTTGCCACCACAAGTAACCATTTCTCCAATGGCTTCTTCTGGCTTGGTAAAACCGATTTCTTTCACAAAAGCCTCATTCACTAAAATACTGCTATCTCCATCGCGCAATGGCGCACCAGCTAACAAAGGAATATCATACACCTCTAAGTATTTATCATCAACTGGTTTCATCTCGACTTGCCTACCCTTGTCTGGGTCTGATTCGTGCCAGAAAAGATTAAACCATTTGTTAGAAGCCGCAGAAGGCGCATTTAATGAAAAACTCACTCCTTCAATTTGCGGATATTGAGATAATTTATTTCTGATAAAATCTGCTTTGCTTTCATCATATTCCGGCAAGTCGACAATAAGTACTGCTTGCTTATTAAAACCAAGTGAAGTAGTTCTGAAATAATTTTGCTGGCTTACCACTACAATTGTGGCGATAATTAAAACCTGCGTAATGGTAAACTGAAACACCACCAAACCCTTGCGCAACCACAAAGCACCAAAGTTATTCGAAGATTGGTTAGCCTTGAAAATAGAAACCGGTTTATAACCAGACAAAACCATTGCCGGATAAAAACCTGCCAACAAACTCACCACAACACATTGGATTACCAAACCTAAGATTACATCATTAGAGAACAAAAGTTGCTCGTCTAAATTAATTTCAAGTAGTGTTTTGAGATAAGGTAGCAATATGGAAGTTAACACAACAGAAAGAATCGTCGCCACCAAAGTTAAGGTAAAAGACTCACCCATAAACTGAAATATCAATTGCTTTCTTGAACTGCCCATTACCTTGCGAACACCCACTTCTTTTGCTCTTTTGCCAGCTTGCGCAGTTGTAAGATTTATAAAATTGATACACGCGATTAATAGAATAAATAAACCTATAAGTGCGATTGTCCAGATAGATTTTTTAGATGTGATCTGATTTTTAAAGTTTCCGTTACTCCAAATCTCATTAAAATGAACATCAGACATTGGTTGTAAAACATGAGCCAGAAACTTTTCAGCCACTTCTTTTCCGTTATATTTCTCAATCATTGCCGGAAATTTGGCATCCAATGCTTTATTGTCTGCATTTTCTTTTAGCAACACATAAGTATGGTAACCCGAAGAATGCGATGGGGAATATTCTTTATCGTAATCGTCACTAGCTGCATAAGTCGCATGAGAAACTGCTACCTCAAAAGGATTGTCTGTGTTTTTTGGCAAATCTTTAATTATTCCGCTCACCACCAAATCGTACTCATTATTCATTCTTACTCTCTTACCCAAAGCATCACCATCAAAATAAGTTTTGGCAATACTCTCTGTAATTACCATTTGCCCTTGCTCACTCAGCGATTTTTCAGGATTGCCATTTATCCATTCATAATCAAATACTTCAAAAAATTCTGGCGATACGAAATAGCTATTACTCAACTTGACTATATCATTATCAATCTTAAATTGCCTTTTTTGTGAATTGATACGTTTAATTACTGCTACTTTCTCAACCTCTGGAAACTCTTCTTTTAAAACCGGAGCCAAACCATGAGGCGTTCCCGCATGGTAACTCACTGGATCATCAGGCCTACTGCCTGTAATTACTCTGTAAATACGATCAGCTTTTGTATGGTAAGTATCGAAACTCAGCTCAAACTTTACAATGAGAAGAATAAACAACGCACAAGTTATTCCGAGAGTTAAGCCGGCTATATTAATATAGGTAAAAACTTTGTGCTTAGTGAGATTTCTGAAAGCGATTAAGAAGTAATTTTTTAACATATTCGAAAAAATTGATTTGTTATATTCTGATGATGTTTTGCTAAAAATTATTGGCCGCATGTAAGCCAGCACTTCTCGCAAATACTGTTTATTTGCCTTATTCTCTCCCACTCTTTTAGCCCTCAATGTATAGCGCTCATGTAAATCTCCCATTACCTCTTCAAGTAAATCTGAGGGGCAAAGATATTCCAACAATTTATCTATCCATTTGGGAGGTCTATTCATTTCTCAAGCTTTTTATAGGGTTTGCCAATGCAGACTTAATTGCCTGAAAACTCACAGTTAACAAGGTAATGCCCAAGGCTCCACCTCCTGATACCATAAATATCCACCAAGAAATTTCTGTTTTGTATTCGTAATTTTCTAACCAGTTATTCAATAAGAAATACGCTAATGGTATGGCTATAAAGCTCGAAATAAGCACCAATATCACGAAATCTTTCGAAAGCATTTTCCAAAGATTTATCACAGAAGCACCCAGAATTTTTCTGATTCCGATCTCTTTTGTACGTTGTTCTGCAACGAATGAAGCTAGTCCAAAAAGACCCAAACAACTGATAAAAATGGTAAGTACCGCAAAAACAGAAGCCAGTTTACCAATTCGTTCTTCTGCTGCAAATTTTAATGCATACTCTTGATCTGCAAATTTGAAATTAAATGGTGCTGACGGAATTGTTTCTTTAAGTACTCTTTCTATTTGAGGAAGGGCTTCACTCACACTTACTTCAGGTTTAATTTTTACAAGAATTGTATTTGTAAAACCATCGAGATAAAAAACTGTGGGCATAGGTGGCGCATAAGGTGATTGCATAACCATATCCTTAATTACACCAGTTACAGTATAATTTTGTGCATCTTTCCAACCCGGCGACCAATGCATTTCTTCTCCCACTGGATTATCGAAACCAAGCATTTTAGCAGCAGTTTCATTGATGATAAAACCCGATGAATCGCTTGCCAACTCGCTTGAAAAATCTCTGCCTTGTAAAAACTCCCAGCCTACCGTTTCACCATAGTCAGCACTTACAGTTATGGTTGCAAATTCTATTTGAAAATCCGGATTTTTATCTCTCCAATTAAATCCACCATTGCTAGAACCTATTCCGGTAAGAGATCCGAGCGACTGTGCAGATTCTGCCACCATACCAGTATTTAATAATGATGTTTCTAATACTTCATATTTTTGATGAAACTCAGAGGTCATCATGGGAATGGAAAGTAGATTTTCTCTAGTGTATCCTACTGGTCGGTCTTTGGCAAATTGAATCTGTTTAAATACGATGATTGTTCCAATAACCAAAGTTACAGACACAGTAAACTGAAATACCACTAACACTTTTCTTGGCAAAGAAGCAAAACGACCAGCTCTAAAAGTACCTTTTAAAACTCGCACCGGATGAAAAGAGGATAGATAGAGAGCTGGATAGCTGCCTGAAACAAATCCTGTAAATATAATGAAACTCAAACTTGCAAGCCAGAAGTAAATGTTGCTCCAAGGCATTGATATCTGTTTATCGGCTATATCATTAAACCAATTTAATGAAAGTGAAACCAATATTAAGGAAATGTAAAATGACAGAACAACAACCAGAAAAGACTCACTTAGAAACTGTCCTATCAATTGCTTACGTACAGAACCAATCGCTTTGCGGATACCCACTTCTTTAGCCCTGTTTTCAGATCGTGCAGTATTTAAATTCATAAAATTGATGCATGCCAACAAGAGCACAAACAGACCTACAATACCAAAAAGCCATACAAACTGAATCAATCCACCAGCACTCTTCCCATTATTAAACTCAGAATATAAATGCCACTTTGCCATTGGATGCAGAAACAATTGTGGGTTTACTTGCAAATAGCCTTTATTACCACTACCATTTAAGTTTTGTATAATAACATCTTTTATGCTCGCAGTAACAGTTTCAAAATCTGTTTGCTCACTAATTTGTACATATACATCAAGAAAGTTATTTCCGAATCCTTGTTGACTTATCCACTCGTTTTCTGCATAGTACAATTCAAAAGGAGCAAAGAATGAAATACCTTGAAAATGACTGTTGTGTGGTAAATCTTCATACACACCAGTTACTTTTACATCTAAGTTATTATCTAGTTTTAGGGTTTTATCAATCGGGTTTTCATCACCAAAAAGTGCTCTGGCACCAGAAGCCGAAAGTATAATTGAGTTTGGATCATCTAGTCCCTTTCTGGTTCCTTCAATCATATTGAAAGTAAACATCTCTGGTCCCTCTTTCTCTATAAAGCCTCCTTCTAAATAAAGCTTGTTCTCATCATCTGCCAAGATATGTTCTGTAATAGACATCACCATTACTACATGGTCAAAATTACTTCCATACTTGTCGCGCAATTCTTCACCCAAAGCATAAGGTTCGTAATTAGTAGTAAAGGTCTCGCCATTGAGTGTTCCATTTCTCATTACTCTGGCAATACGATCGTAATTTTCGTGATTTTTATTGAATGAAAGTTCATCGTGAATCCATAGGCCAATTATAATCGCTACAGCCATTCCCAAAGCCAAACCTCCAATATTGATAAAAGAGTAACCCAAGTTTTTGGTGAGGTTTCTCCATGCTACTTTCAGGTAATTACTTAACATGCCCATAGAAATGAATTTATTATATTCTGATGATGATTTACTTAAAATGATAGTTCGCATATATGCCATTACTTCTCGCATATACTGTCTTTTGGCTTTGGCTTCACCTACTCTTTCTGCTCTTAATGCATAGCGTTCGTGTAAGTCTCCTAATATTTCTTCTATCAAATAGGAAGGACAAATACGTTCCAGTAATTTATCTATCCATTTTGGTGGTTTCGGGTTAAATGTTTCCATAATTATCCCATATTAAATTCTGGCAATGAATCTGGACCAATTCTTCCCCATAATCGATTTCTTATTGCACGTACTTCGTGTATCATACGACTTCCAGCTACAGTTACAGAAAAAAGTCTTTTTCTTCTACCGCCTCTTTCGGCAGTAGCTTCTCCCATTTTTGAAGTGAGATAACCTTTTTTTTCAAGTCTTTGAAGGGCTGCATGTACTGCACCGGTAGTAATCATTCTACCGAGTTGTTCTTCGAGTTCTTCAGCAACAGCTACACTGTAAGCCTCTGGACTTAAAACAGCTACTGTTAACAAAACAACTTCTTCAAATTCTCCCAAATCACTTCTTCTCATCAGAAAAATATCTATATTTATAAACTGGATTATACTATATCTTCTATTTTAGTATAACAAATACGTGCCAAAAGAAAAAGTGCCTCTCAGGAGTACAGAAAGGCACTTTTAAATATACAAAAGTTCTAAAATGTTTGCTGGTGAACAGTTACTGTCCGCTGGAGGACAGTAAGAACAATCAATTATTCACTTTTCAGACTTTTTACCGGATTCATTCCTGCTGCTTTTAGTGTTTGAATACCTACCGTAAACCAAGCAATTAACAATGCGACAATTCCGGCACCGGCAAAATACCACCATTCTAAACCTACACTAAACTCGAAATTTTGTAACCATTCCGCTGCAACAAAA
Organism: Chondrinema litorale; assembly: GCF_026250525.1. GTDB lineage: Bacteria > Bacteroidota > Bacteroidia > Cytophagales > Flammeovirgaceae > Chondrinema > Chondrinema litorale. The sequence goes on along the minus strand of NZ_CP111048.1, from coordinate 185,010 downwards.
TAGCTAATGGGCAATGCTATAATAATAGCTGTTAAAACCATTTTAGTAAAATCGATAGAGAGCAAGTAAACAATGCTAAATACATTGGCGCCTAACACTTTTCGAATACCAATTTCTTTAATTCTTCGCTCTGCGGTAAAAGCAGACAAACCGAATAATCCCAGACAAGAAATAATTACTGCCAGTCCGGCAAAGTAGCGCGAAAGTTTTGCGACTCTCTTTTCTGCTTCATACATCGATTGATACTGGTCATCTAAGAATTTATAATCGAATGGGAAACCGGGATAAAACTTTTCTGATATATTTGCCAAATTACTAATCACTTCCTGCTCGCTACCACCTTGCACTTTTACCATAATATTCCAAGTAGATAAAGGCCTTAATCTGAAAAACAAAGGTTTAATTTCTTCTCTTAGCGATTCGAAATGGAAATCTTTTGCCACTCCAATAATCTCTCTGTCTAATCCCCAAAGTTTGATCACTTTGCCAATTGGGTTATCAGTAAAGCCCATATATTCTATCGCCTTTTCATTAAAAATAATCTTGGCTGTATCTGTGCTAAATTCTCTTGAAAATGTCCTACCTTCTTTCATCTCCACACCTATTAACTCAATGGCATCGTAATTCACAGCTACATTCTCAAACTCGGTTTTATCATTCGGGTCTCTACCTTCCCATTCAATGCCATAAGTTCCGCTATCGTGGCCACTCAACGAATGCCCAATACTTGTAGCGTTTTTTACACCGGGTATATCTTTGAGCTCAGAAATAAAAGATTCTAGATTACTTTCATCTTTACTTAAATCTCTAAAATAGATGATGTTTTCTTTGTTATAGCCTAAGTTTTTATTCTGCACATATTCTATTTGTTTATAGACCACCAAAACAGAAACTATAAGCACTACAGAAAGTACAAACTGAATCACTACCAAACCTTTTCGTGTCCAAAGCTCACCTACAGACCTATTCAATTTCCCTTTTAAAACTACTCCCGGATTAAAACTCGATAAGTAAATTGCAGGATAGCTACCTGCCAAAATGCCTGTAACTGCTGTAATACCAAAAGCTGTTAAAAGAATAGCTGGGCTGTAGTCTATCGCTAATTTTTTTCCTGTAATTTCATTAAACTGAGGCAGTAATAAATTGACCAATACAAAAGCAACAACCAATGCCAAAAAGGAAATAGACAAAGACTCAGATAAATATTGGAATATTAAAGAACCTCTCTTAGCTCCCACCGTTTTCTTAATGCCCACTTCTTTCATCCTTCTGGATGCTCTGGCGGTGGAAAGATTCATAAAGTTGATACAGGCAATGAGTAGAATGAATGCAGCTACTATGGAAAACAGTTTTACATATTCTATTCTTCCACCTGCTTGCACGCCGTTTTCGTAATTTCCATAGAGGTACAAATCTGAAAACTTAGCAACAAACATGGTTCTGTGAGTTACTTCGTTATTAGTTTTTTGCTGAACAAAATTGGCTAGTTTCTCATTTAACTGCTCTACATCTGTTCCCTCTTGTAGTAAAACATAAGCATTCGGGCTTGTATTCATCCAGTTGGTTACCCACTCATTGTTTTCTTGGTACATTTCAAAAGAGAGTACAAAATCTTTTTGTATGGATGAGTTTAGTGGCATTTTCTCAAATACACCAGAAACTTGAAATTCTCTCTCATGTTGCCATTCAATGGTTTTGCCAACTACATTTTCTGTTGTTCCAAAGATTCTCATTGCCAACTCATCCGAAATAACTATAGAGTTTTTATCAGCAAGTACTTGATCTGCATCCCCTTGGAGTAATGGAAATGAAAAGATTTTGAAAAAGTCTTGCCCAACATAATGACCACTTGCTTGCACGTTTTTTTCTCCGATAGTAAGCGTAGCATTACCACCATTTTTATCTGTAGTGGCTGCAATTATTTCTGGAAATTCTTCTTTTAACGCATCTGCTGTTGGCCCCGAAGTAGACCAAAATAATACCTTTTTGCCAGACTGTACACGATGTTCTAAGACCATAAATATCTGTGCATCTTTTTCGTGAAATTTATCAAACTTTAGTTCATCATTTACCCATAAATAAATTAAAAACACACAAGCCAACCCAGTAGATAAACCAGTAAGATTGATCAAAAATGAACTTTTATATCGCTTAAAATTCCTAAAGGAAATAAGTAAGTTGTGTCTGAACATAGCCAAAAAATTAATGTTTGATGTTTTGAAAAACCGAAGTGCGAATGGTCTTAAATAATTGATCACTTCATACCAGTAGTTCAGTTTTGCTTTCCATAAAACGCTTTCTTCTAGTCTGGAATAAAACTGTTCTTCCAAATCGCCCTCCACCTCTTCTGCCAGTTCATCTTTAAGAAAGCAGCGAAGAAACTTTTGAGCCAATTTGGGCGGTATGGTTTTTTTATATTTCATTCAATAGTTTATTCGGATTTGAGGTTCTTAACCGGATTTACTAAGGACGCTTTTATAGATTGGTAACTGATAGTTGACAGTGCTATAAATACGGCAATAAATCCGGCGAGTAAAAAAGTATCAACCCCTATAGTGATTCGATAAGCATAATCTTCTAGCCATTTTTGCATCATCAATAATGCAATTGGCACTGCAATTAAAATGGAAATAAACACTAACACTACAAAATTGTGTGTGAGTAAGCGGAAAATACTGCTGATCGATGCACCCAAAATCAAGCGGATGCTTATCTCTTTTGCACGCTGTTCTACCAGAAAAGAAGACAAAGCAAATAAGCCCAGACAAGCAACTACTATGGCAAGTAGCGCAAAAACGCTAAACATCGTTCCTATCCGCTCTACGTCCTGATACATCTTTTCATAATGCAAATCAAGAAAGGTGTACCGAAAAGCCTGGTTGGGAGAAAATTCTTTCCAGAGACTTTCGAGTTCCTGAATCATAACAGGCATTTCTGCTGTAATAACTTTTACAGAAACAGTTTTTACACTTGGTTTTAAATACATGCCCAATGGTCTAATAGCTTGCTTCATCGATTCAAAATGGAAGTCTTCTACTACGCCAATAATTATCCATTTGCCAGACCAATCTGAAATCTGTTCTCCTATAGGATGCTCAAAATTTAATTGCTTTGCCAGTGATTCATTAATGATAACTGATTGAGAATCAGTGGTGACTTCTTTGTGAAAATCTCTCCCTTGTTTAATTTTTAAACCCAAGGTTTCTATATAATCTCGATCAACCGACCAATGCTGACCGCTCACAGCGTCATCTTCTTGCATACCTTCTTTTAACCATCCTCCATTATTTGTTCTGAATCCTTCAACCGGTAGGAAACTGCTGATGGAAACCGATTCCACCTCAGGTAAATTCACCAATTCATTTTTAAAGACTTCCAGTTTGTTTTCCAAAGTGTGTGTTCCCTGAATAACAATGACCTGGTCTTTTTCAAATCCAAGTTTTTTATGCAGGATATAATCCATCTGTTTGTTGATGATGAGAGTACCTATAATTAAAATAATAGAAACAGTAAATTGAAAAACTACCAAAGAACTTCTCAATGTTGATTTTTGAGTTCCCCTACTTACATTACCTTTCAGCACATTAATCGGTTGAAAAGAAGATAGATAAAAGGAAGGATAAATTCCTGCAATAATTCCGATAATTAAGGTTCCGGCTATGAGAATTGGCATAAACCACCATTCTAATATTGGAAATGTAAGCGATTTACCCAGCAAGGTATTAAAATATGGCAGGAACAAAGCCGCCAATAAACTTCCTAATAGAACGGCTAGAAAGCTGAATAAAATTGATTCTGTTAAAAACTGTTTAACCAAACCAGATCGATTAGAACCAACTACTTTTCTTAAACCTACTTCTCTGGCTCTGTTAGCAGATCTCGCTGTTGAAAGGTTAATAAAATTGATACAGGCTATTATTAATATGAATGATGCAATTGCTCCAAAAAGCCAAATAAAACGGATGTCTCCATGCGCTAAATTATCGCCAACTTCGTCTACATTTAAGTGAATGTCTTTTACTGGCTGCAAACCAAAATGGAAACTTTTTACCCAGTTAATAGACTCTTGGCTGCCAGCCTCTAGTCGCGGAGGTAGAAAATATTTATCAATTAATAAGGAGAATTTATCTTCTAAATCTACAATATTAGTTCCCGGTTTTACTACTATGTAAGTGATGTAATTATCATTTTTCCAGTTGGTTAATTCTCCAGTATAAAACTCACGCTCAGCAAGCGAAATGAGAAAATCAAATTGAAAATGAGAAGTCGAGGGAAAGTCTTTAATTACGCCACTTACTTTAAATTGATTGGAATCATCATTATTGAAAATGAGGATTTTACCAATTGGATTTTCATCTGGAAAATATTTATCAGCTTTGCTTTTAGTAATTACTATGCCATCGGGATCAGCCAATGCACTTTTGGGATTGCCATAAATAAATGGTGTTTGCAGTATTTCTAGTAAGGATTGATCCGCAAAGGTAATTCTGTCTTCATGGCTACTTTCTTGTTGATCTGCTCTCCTGACTTCGTTGCTCCCAGCACCGAACATGTATGAAGAGTTGTATCGTCCTGCCTGTTCTATTTCAGGAATTTCTTCCAGTAAAGCTGCTGCAAATGGGGAGGGAAAATGTGCCCCTTTTCCCGATTCTCCATTAAAACTTGATTCCCGAAAAATCCTATAAATACGGTCGCCATTTTGATAATATCGGTCATAACTCAAATCCTCCCGGATGAAAAGGAAGATGAGTAAACATGCTGCAATACCAATGGAAAATCCCCCGATTTTAATTAAAGAATAAACTTTTTGCTTTAATAAACTTCTCCAACCTATTAAAAAATAATTATTGAACATCGCAAAATGAGGTCTAATTGGACTTTCTAAATTTTTAATAGAAAATGGTCTTAAATAATTGATCACTTCATACCAGTAGTTCAGTTTTGTTTTCCATAAAGAACTTTCTTCTAGTCTGGAATAAAACTGTTCTTCCAAATCGCCCTCCACCTCTTCTGCCAGTTCCTCTTTGAGAAAGCAGTGAAGAAACTTTTGAGCCAATTTGGGCGGTATGGTTTTCTTATGATTCATTCAATATTTTATTCTGAGCGCAGACTTTTCACTGGATTTACCAATGCTGCTTTTAAAGACTGATAACCAATAGTTAAATAAGCTACTAAGAATACAGCCAAACCTGTTAAGGCAAACATCCACCATTTTATATCTATTCTAAAGGCAAAATCTTGCAGCCATTTTTCCATGCCATACCAAGCCAAAGGAATAGAAAGGACAAAAGCTATGGCGATCAATTTCAAGAAGTTTTCTGCCAATAATGAGAAGATTTTTAAAGGTGATGCTCCTAACACTTTGCGAATTCCGATTTCTTTTGTGCGTTGTTGTGTGGTAAACGCAGCCAATCCAAACAAACCCAATGAAGCAATAATAACTGCGAGTATCGTAAAAAAGCCGAATGTTTCTCCCAATCTCATATCTTCTTTATAGAGTTGATCGAACTTATCATTCAAAAAAGCATATTCAAATGGAAAAGATGAATACTTCTTCATGGTTTTCTCTAAATGAGCAATGGTTTCTGGTAAATTTTCTTGAGCAACCTTCACTGACAAATTTCCAACTATTCCTGAAGTAGTTAAAGAAATCATTAAAGGCTGAATATCAAGATGCATGGAGTGCATATGAAAATCTTTTATCACACCAATAATTATAGAAGGATCGTCATTGTAATCGAATTGTTTTCCTATTGCTTCTTCTGGTGTCCAGCCTAATGCTTTTACTGCTTTCTCGTTCAAGATATAACCTTCTTTCTCATCACTTTTAATATCTCTCGAAAAGTTTCTGCCTGCCAAGAGTTCAATACCAAATACATCCAGATAATCGTATCCTACTCTGGTAATATAAATCAAAACACCATCTTCACTATCTTCATCTAATGCGATCTCTGTGCTCGAATCAACATTGCTAGGTAGACTGCTTGAGTAAGCTACTTTTTGTATATTGGGGTTAGCCAACCATTCTTGCTCCAATGTTTCAACATCTTTTGTCAATTCTGGATTTCGAGAGTCAATGGTAATTACATGATCTTTGTTGTAACCCAACTCTTTGTTTTGGATAAACTGCATTTGTTGGTAAATAATAAGACAAGCAGTAATTAATGTGATTGAAACTGTATATTGACCAACTACCAAAAACTTTTGCAAACCTGAGTTTCTTGTTTTACTATCGATTTTGCCCTTTAATACTTTTACTGGCTTTAATGACGACATGTAAAATGCCGGATAACTTCCAGAAAAAATACCAACAAAAATTAACAGCAGTAAAGAGCCTAATAACAAATAAGGATTTTCGAATAAATTGAGTGATAAATCTCTTTCTATTAACTCTCCAAAAAATGGAAGAACTAATTGAACCAATGCTAAAGCAAGTACAAAAGCTAAGATCGTGATGAGCAGAGACTCGCCTAAAAACTGTGCGATAAGTTGTTTTTTAATAGCACCAATTACTTTTCTCAATCCTACTTCGCGTGCTCGATTAATTGAGCGGGCAATGGCTAAATTCATGTAATTGATACAAGCCAACAACAGAATTAATACAGCAATTATAGAAAAGAACGTGACATACTTTTTATCTCCTTTTAAGCCTATATCGAAGTTAATCCCTGTTTCTAAATGAAGATCAGCTAATGAGCTTACATAATATTCGTCGGTATTAGATTCATCTTTATTATACTTTTGAGGAATGTTAGCCTCTCTAATTTTTTGTTGAATTTGTGCTGCATCATTACCTGTAGGCATTGTAAAAAAGGTATGGTAGCTGTTGTTATTCCAGCGGCTTTCCTCTATAGCCTGCTTATATCTACTCCTAGAGTTGATACTAGTAATGTATTGATATTTGATAGAAGACTTATCTGGCAAATCTGCCATTAATCCAGTTACGATAAAATCAGTATCTATGCTGTAATTTTTAATATGAATAGACTTGCCAATTGGATTTTCATAGCTAAATATTTTAAGTGCCATAGATTCTGTAAGCACTATAGAGTTGGGCTCAGACAATGCTTTTTCTGGGTTTCCTTGTAGAAGCGGGATATTAAAAACATCGAAATAATGCGCATCTGCCCAAATGCCATCTTCGTAGAAAACATCATCTTCGAGACTAAATAAAGAACTGATTCTTGAAATGGAAGTAGCATGCTCCACCTCTGGAAACTCCTCTTTTAAAGTTGCTGCTAATGGAGCAGGAGTTACTGCAAAAAAGTCTGTTTCTTGAAACATATTTCCCGGTTGCTTTTGGTAAACCCGATAGATGTTTTGGGAGTTGCCATAAAACTGATCGTAAGTAAGCTCGTGTTCTACATACAGTAAAATCAAGATAAAACTCGCCAGACCAATTGCCAAACCTCCAATGTTAATAGAAGAATAAAGCTTTTGTTTCAGTAAATTTCTCCAGCTTATTTTAAAATAGCTTTGAAGTAAAGCGTAATGACTCATGTTTGATGTTTTTAAATGTTTGATGGCAAATGGCCTGAGATAATTAAAAACCTGATACCAATAATCTAGCTTGGCTTTTCGTAAAGACCTGTTTTTTAATCTGTAGTAAAACTGCTCTTCCAAATCGCCTTCTACTTCTTCGGCAATATCTTCTCTTAGAAACCAGTGCAGGAATCTGTTTGCTAGTTTGGGCGGTATAGGTCTATTTTTATTCAATTTTCTAATATTTTATTCTGATCGAAGACTGTCTACTGGATTTAATAATGCTGCTTTAATTGACTGGTAGCCAATTGTAAAATAGGCAATGAATAGTACAGACATTCCTGTAATGGCAAACATCCACCATTCAATATCTATCCTAAAGGCAAAGTTTTCTAACCACTTTTCCATACCGTACCAAGCCAGCGGAATGGAAAGTACAAAGGCTAAGGCAATCAGCTTTAAAAAGTTTTCTGCTAGTAATGAGAATATTTTAATTGGTGAAGCGCCTAATACTTTGCGAATGCCAATCTCTTTGGTTCGCTGTTTTGTTGTAAAAGCTGCCAAACCAAACAAACCCAAAGATGCGATTAGAATAGCCAGTATGGTAAAAAAGCCAAAGGTCTTTCCTAATCTTATATCATTTTTGTAAAGCTGATCGAATTTATCGTCGAGAAAGGCATACTCAAATGGATAGTCGGTATGAGGTGTAATCGTGCTTTCTAAAAATTCTATGGTTTCTCGTAATTGATTTGGCTTTACTCTGGCTGATAAAACACCTGTATGTTTAGACTCGCAAAGCTTAAACATTAATGGATTTATTGCCTCATGGAGCGAATGCATGTTGAAATCTTTTACTACACCTACCACCACATCTGGTTGATTCCCTTCGCGAATAAACTGCTTGCCAATTGCTTTTTCTGGTGTCCAGCCCAAGGCACGTACAGCAGTTTCATTAAGAATGGTTCCTACATCGTAATCACTTTTAGTATCCAAGTTAAAATTACGCCCTGCTATTAAGTCTATCTCAAACAGGTTTAAATAGTTTACCCCGATACTAGACTGATTAATAAAAAGTGAAGCTTCTAATTGCTTTCCATCCCATTCGTCTATATATCTTCCATTTGCTACATCAACTGGTAATCCAGAAGATTGTGCTACCGATAGCAGATTGGGGTTTTTAGTCCATTCATTTTTTATAACATCTATTTTACTTCTAAGATTTATATCTTTAATTGGTATAGTAATGACGTGTTCTTTGTTATAGCCTAACTCTTTTGTCTGTATATATTCCATTTGCTGGTATATCACAAAAGAAGAAATGATTAGACTAATAGAAACTGTGTATTGTAATACTACTAAAACTCGCTGCAAGCCTGAGTTTCGAGAACGACTATCTATTTTGCCTTTTAAAACTTTTACAGGCTGCAATGCCGACATAAAAAACGCTGGATAACTTCCAGAAAAAATACCTACAGCTAATAAGAGTAATAAAATTGCTGGTAGTGTTAGCGAATTTTCTAGCAAATCTAAAGTAAGTGGCCGCTCTATAAGAGCGCTAAATAAAGGTAGTATCAATTGTACTAATACCAAACTTAATACAAATGCGATGAGTGTTATTAGAACTGCTTCTCCTAAAAACTGTGCTATTATTTGATTCTTAAATGCGCCAATTACTTTTCTTAATCCAACTTCTCTGGCTCTATTAATTGAGCGTGCTATTGCCAAGTTCATGTAGTTGATGCAAGCAAGAATCAATATTAAAAAAGCCAATACCGAATAAAAGTAGATATAGTTTTTATCACCTTTTAGTCCAACATCGAAACTAACTGCTTGCTCTAAATGTAAATCTAATAATGGCTCAACTAGGTATTGTAACTCTTCATCTTCTTCAGGTTCGTAGGCATAAAATTTTTGAGGGATGTTTGCTACTTTTATCTTATTCTCTAGTTCCTTTGGGTTAGCACCATCTTCCAATAAAAAAAATGTGACATAAGAACTATTATTCCACAAATTTTCATTCAACGCTTCTACATAATTTTTACGTGAATTTAGGCTAGCAATAAATTGAAATTTTAATGAAGATTTCTCTGGAACATCAGGCATTAAACCTGTTACCATAAAATCGTAATTAGAAGAATACATCTTCAATTTAATGCTCTTGCCAATTGGATTTTCTTTAGCAAAAAACTTGGCTGCCAATGTTTCTGAAATTACAATGCTATTCGGCTCTGCTAAAACTTTTTTAGGTTCGCCAACTAAAAGTGGATAATTAAAAACTTCGAAATAGTTTTTATCTGCCCAAATGCCCTTTTCCCAAAAACTATTATTCTCTTGTATAAGCAAAAACTCACCATTTGAAATACTTGTCGCTTTTTTCACTTCGGGGAATTCCTGCTCAAGTAAAGTAGCCAATGGTGCAGGTGTTACCGCCCATTTATCTGACTCGCCCATTGTAGACTGCCAGTTTACAATGCGATGAATCTTATCTGAATCGCCATAAAAATGATCGTAAGTAAGCTCATGTTCTACATATAGTAGAATCAGGATAAAACTCGCCAGACCTATTGCCAAACCTCCGATGTTGATAGATGAATATAGCTTTTGCTTCAGTAAATTTCTCCAACTTATTTTTGCATAACTATTGAGTAAAGCGTAACGACTCATATTTGAAGTTTTTAAATTTTTGATGGCAAATGGCCTGAGATAATTAAAAACCTGATACCAATAATCTAGCTTGGCTTTTCGTAAAGAGCTATTTTTTAATTTGTGGTAAAACTGCTCTTCTAAGTCACCTGCTACTTCTTCGGCAATATTTTCCCTTAGAAACCAGTGAAGGAATCTGTTTGCTAGTTTGGGCGGTACATTTTTATTTCTATTCACTTTTTAAACTTTGCACTGGATTTACTTTGGCAGCTTTTACTGTTTGCAAGCCAACTGTAAACCAGGCAATCAACAATGCTAGTAAACTGGTTACAGCAAAGTACCACCACTCAAGCTCTATACTGGTTGCAAAACTTTCGAGCCACTTTTGTGCAATTAAATAGCTCACCGGAATGGCTATTACAATTGCTGTTAATACCATTTTTGTGAAGTCGTTGGATAAAAGGTAGATGATGTTCCACTCACTGGAACCTAATATTTTTCTGATGCTAATTTCTTTCAATCTTCTTTCTGCGGTAAAGGCTGCCAAACCGAATAAACCCAAACAAGAAATAAGAATAGCGATGCCTGCAAAGTATCTGGAAAGTTGAGATACACGCTTTTCTGCTTCGTATTGAGCCTGAAACTCCTGATCTAAAAATTTGAAATCGAATGGATAACCTGGGTTAAATGCTTTGTAGAAACTTTCAATCTGATTCAAGGTTTCAGCTTCAGTTCCTGCTTTTATTTTTACAGTTATTAAAGGCAAAAATTCATTGTCGAGTTTTAAAATTGTAGGCGGTATTTTATCATGTAGCGACTGAGAATAAAAATCTTCTACTACTCCAATAACCACCATATCTTTTCCCCATAATTCAATGGTTTTGCCTACAGGATCAGTCAAACCCATAGTTTCAACCGCAGTCTCATTAATGATCAATTTCTCATTTTCATTTGCAAATTCTTTTGAGAAACTCCTGCCCTCTTTTGTCTTAACTCCCATGGTTTCAATCAAACCATAATATCCATTGATAAGAGAGAAGCGTACATTGCTATCTGGATCTTTGCCATCCCAATTTACTCCTGTAGTAAAACTGCCAGAGCTGGTAAACGAATGAGCTGTAGCAGATGCCATTTTAACTCCCGGAATTTTCTCAATTTCATTAATAGCTAACTCTAGATTTTGGGTAACTTTGCCTTCACTCGGAAATATAATAACATTGTCTTTTTCGAATCCGATATTGGTATTTTGTATAAATTCTATTTGCTTATAAACAACCAATACTGAAACTATTAAAATGATAGAAAGTGTAAACTGAAAAACCACCAAGCCTTTTCTTGCCCACATTTCTCCAGTTCCATTTCCCTTTTTACCAGAATGGCCAGCGCCTTTTAACACAGCAATTGGTTTAAATCCTGAGAGGTACAATGCCGGATAACTACCTGCCAAAATTCCTGTAAGCAATGTAATTGCAGCCAAACCGAGCATTAATTGATCATTATATTTTAATGTGAGCTGCTTGCCTGTTATTTGGTTAAAATCTGGAAGTAAAACACTTACCATAAGTATTGATACTAGCAAAGCAATTACCGATAAGATAACCGATTCGCTCATATACTGATTAATTAAATCGAACCTTCTTGCTCCAATCGCTTTTTTTACACCTACTTCTTTTAATCTTCTGGATGCTCTGGCAGTGGAAAGATTCATAAAATTGATGCAAGCAATCGCTAAAATAAATAGAGCGACAATCGAGAAAAGACGTACATAAATGATTCTTCCACCAGTTTGAACACCATTTTCATAATTTCCATGAAGATAATTGTCGGAGTATTTTGCAAAGAACAACTCTACATTAGACCATTCCACTTTATCCTTTATAAAAGTTTTAATTCTGGAATTCAAAGTTTTTAAATCTGCCGCTTCATTGAGTAGCACATAGGTATAAACATTGTAATTCCCCCAATGTATACTCTCTTTGCCTAGCAAATCTTTGTATACATCTATAGGCAATATAAAATCGAAGCGTGTACTTGATTTGTCTGTTACATCTTTAAAAATACCTGTAATAGTTGCTGTACTACTAAAGTGAAGCAAATGCCAGTCTACTGTTTTACCAACTACATCCTCCGTAGTATTAAAAAGCTTTATAGCGGCGCTTTCAGAAAGCACTATAGAATTCTTATTTTGGAGAACTTGTGCTTTGTTACCAGCAATTAACTCGTAGGTGAAAAGTTTGAAATAATCTTCGCTTGAAAATTTCCCCAATAACTTTTGATTAATCTCTCCATCCGAAATACTGAAAGATTCTCCAAACCATTGAGAATCTGTATCTTCTACAGCCATTTCAACTTCTGGTACTTCACTCTCCAATGCCTCTGCTAATAAACCCGGTGCATTTGGGCCAGTATTTATACCATTTGCCTCCTCATGGTTCAACATTACTGTATATAAGTTATTATCATTTACATGAAACTTATCTACATGCATTTCATCATTTACCCAAAGATAAATTAGTATCACACAGGCTAAGCCTGTAGACAGCCCAGCAAGATTGATGAAAAAGGTACTTTTAAACCTCTTAAAATTTCTAAAAGTAATGAGTAAATGATGCCTGAACATATCGATAGAATTTAATTCTGTTAATTTCAAATGTTTAATAGCAAATGGCCGGAGGTAATTAAAAACCTGATACCAATAATGTAAATCGGCTTTTCTTCGATTTTTTCTGTTCAGAATCTGATAGTATTGCTCATCCAAATCGCCCAATACTTCTTCGGCTAGCTCTGCTTTTAGAAACCAGAGTAATACCTTTTCGGCATATTTGGGTGGTATGGAATGTTGTTCATGCAAAATACTAAGAAAAAGAAAGTCCGAAGTCTGTTCCAAATGATGGGAATTGTTTCCAAAGCGACACTTTAAAGTCTCTCGACGTTTCGAGTGCCCTTTTACCATAAGCTGTTATGGTAAAAATTCTTTTTCTGCGTCCGCCTCTTTCTGCTGAGGCTTTTCCCATCTCTGAGTTTAAAAAACCTTTTTCTTCTAGCCTGCTCAAAGTTGAATGAACAGCACCAATCGAAACTGATCTACCTGTTTGTGATTCAAATTCATCGGCAATTTTAAATGCATAAGCTTCATCTTCTCCTAGAATGCCTACGAGCAGTAAAATTACCTCTTCAAATTCACCTAATCGTGTTTCCTTCATTTTGTTACTAAATTGTAGAACAAATATATAAATCTCTAAAACATATGTTCTACAATTTAGTAAGTAATGGCAATAATTTTATATAAACGGCAGATAATATTCAGAAATGGGGTTGAATTTTAAGAAATCTGCTCAGCTTTAAGAGGCATTTTCATCAGAATATCGTATTGTTTATCTTCTCCTAACCAAAAAACATGTTTGTCGAAAGGCTCTAATCCATTCCTTTTATAGAAGCGCAAAGCACCTTCGTTATGCTCCCAAACTCCTAACCATAAGTATTCGGCTTTTCTAGCATTGGCAACTTCTAGTGCTTTATCAAAAAATAACTGGCCTATTCTGTTTCCTTGAAATTTTGCCAGAATGTATATTCTTTCTATTTCGAGTGAATTTTGCAGTTTTTGTTCGGTTTGAGCTTTCCCGTAATTGAGCTTTAAATAACCAACTACTTCGCCATTTATCTCTGCAAAGTAAAAATCAGATTCTGGGTTTTCTAGCTCAGATAATATTTGTGCATTATTGAAGCTTTTATCGAGATATTGCTTCATATCTGATTCGGTATTGAGGTGGGCAAAAGATTCTGTAAAAGTTAGAATCCCTACTTCTTTTAGCTTTTCAACTTCAGTTACATCTATCTTTCTTACTACAATCTGGTTGATCATGATTTGTAAATTTATCTTGTTTTAGGATTTGCACTAAGATAAAAAATCCACCAAATTGAATCAACTATTGCATTTTACCCATTCTAAACAAAATTGGAAATGTGATTTCTCTAGTTGCTTGATCGCCCCATTTTACAGTTAATTCTTCTGTAATTAAATCCACCGGGTTAGAGCCTTTTTCCTTAATGTAATGCTTAACTGCTGACCAAGTTTTTAAATAACCGATTAAATGCTCAAGCGACCAATTGGTTTGGTACTGGAATTTAGGAACGAATTCTTCTTTAAATGGGAATGGAATTGTTTGATATGCTTCATCAATATATTTGCGCTCAGCATCCCAGTAAGTTCCTATTATCTTTTTATAAAAATGATTAATTACTACATCAAGCTCAGGATTAATCTTTAATAGATTGTACCCAATAATTATAAAAACTCCCTCTGGCTTTAATGTTTTTTTTACTTCGTGATAAAACAAATCAAAATCGAACCAATGAATCGCCTGCGCCACTACTATTAGATCGAAAAAATTTTCATGAAAAAATGTTTGCTCTGCTGGCTGGCAAGAATATATTATATTATCTGCTAGAAATGCATTATCTAGTTGTGGTTGACTAATATCTGTCGCATATACCTCATCAAATAATATAGAAAGCTCTTTAGCTACTTGACCATTGCCGGTGCCACAATCCCAAACTCTTTCGAAATTGAGTAAGTTCTTTTCGAGATAGTCATAAAACTCACTCGGATATCTAGGTCTGTAGGATCGGTATTGATTAGAATTTTCAGAAAAATTATCTTTCATATAACACGTGGAGAAAAATTATCTATAGAAATTTATTCCTAATACTCAATTTTAAATATATTTCGATGCGATATTTACATATTCCTTAAAACTTAACAAAGCATAAGATATGTAAATTTTCATAAATTATAGATACAGTACATGAATACCATTTACGTTCTAACCGAGAACAAATTGACACAATGCCACTAATAAATACTTACATAAGATCTATAATAGTACTCATTCTATTACAAATATGTGTGTATACACTATATGGGCAGAATGCTGTATCTATTAATAATGAAATTGAAAACTTAGCTGATATTACTCCCAGTATCAGTCTGCTAGCAGATACTAGCAATTCACTTGATATTATAGATGTTTCCAAACCACAGTTTCAAGATAATTTTATCCCATTCGAAAATTTTGAAAAGCATGACGATGCCAATATTGTCTATTGGGGAAAAGTGAAAATTGAAAATGAAACAGATAAACTAAAAAGAGTTCTTTTTGCTGTTAATAACAACAATTTTGTAAGATTCTACCAAAGTGAAAATGACAGCACTTTTAGTGTGGAGTATGCTGGCGAATTGGAAACAAAATCGAATAAAGATATTACTGGCCTTAGAAAGGATTGTACCTTTAATTTGTATCTACTCCCTAAAGAATCTAAAACAATATATTATAGAGTTCAATCTGTTACAGGTTTTAAACCGAATATAAAAGCTCAATTATTTTATCCAAAAGACTGGTTTGATAACTATCATTTTGTTTTGATAAAACAAAGTGCTTTTCAAGGTGTACTTGTCATCATTATCACTTTATGCTTTCTTGTATTTATAGGAAATAAGGATAGAACCTATCTTTACTATGCTTTATATGTTCTATCAATTTCTATATACTTTTTCTGGAATTTTGGCTTTACTTCTAACTATATTTTACCTGAAAACCCTTCTGTAAATAATTATATATGGACATCATTTACTTTAAGCCCATTCTTCTATTTTCTATTTTTCAGGAAATTTCTCGAAACCAAAAAGTACTCGCCCAAATGGGATAAAGTATTTAAAGCTTTCACCTATTTCAGTTTAGGTACATTTATATTTTCTATCACTTTACAGTTTATCACCAATAAAACAATCTATTCGATTAATATCACCAATGTGATACTGTTTTTCGAATTGATTGCTGGTATTGTCTTTTTAAACTTTATTCCTAAAGAAGTAAGGCTATTAAAATTTGCTAAGATTGGAAACTATGCATTAGCTATTGGTGGAATTTTATCAATTATATGGCATTTCTTGGCATTTAATGAATATGCGCTTTTTGGGCAATTGGGTGTAACATTCGAATTAATCGTGTTTGCTCTTGGACTTGGTTATAAAATTAGATTGAATGAAGAAGACAAAAGAGATACGCAACAAGAACTGATTGTACAACTCAAAAAGAATAAAATTCTTCAAGAAAATATTAATAAGGAACTTGAACATCTGGTTCATAAGAGAACTGAAGAACTAAGTGAAAAGAATCATCAATTAGAAGTGCAACACGATGAAATTTCTAATCAAACTATTAAGCTGAGAGAAGCAAATGAAGAAATTCAGTTAATCAATTTTAGCTTAGAAGAAATTATTGCCGAAAGAACCCGTGAGCTAATATATGCAAGAGAGGAGTTGAATTTATTCCTCTACAGAACATCTCACGACCTTAGAGGACCTTTAGCCAGGATTGAAGGTCTACTCCAAATTCTTAAACTCGACAATGGTGATTCTTTTAAAGATTATTGGGAAAGCTTTAGCAAAGTAACTAATAGTATGAGTAAAACTTTGGAGAGCTTATTAGAGATTAGCACCATTATTAACCACCCTTCTGAAAATCAAATTATTGAGATTGAAAGTTTAGTCGATTACCTTAAGAAAACTTTTGAGTACAACATCAACTTAATATCATTTGAATATCCCGAAGAGCTTACTTTTATTTCGAAACCGACTATGCTGGAGTTAGCTATGAAAGCAATTATCCAAAACGCGCTAACTTATCAGCATGAAGTTTCTGAAGTTTTGGTGAAAATTGATGTCTCAAAAGATATGGAATTAGTGGTAACCATATCTGATAATGGAATCGGAATTGATGAAAAAATCTTGCCTAATATTTTCGAAATGTTCTTTGTCGGTTCAACCAAATCTAAAGGAAATGGCCTTGGGCTTTTTATAGCAAAAAAAGCCGTAAAAGAATTAAATGGCCAAATTGATGTAAGCAGCGTAAAAGAGCAAGGTACTAGCATGACACTAACTATACCAGTAGATGCCTCTATTAAAATTAGGTCTCATTCTATTGCTTCTGAAAATTAGTATCTAATACACTAAAAATTATAAAAGTAAAATATGTTGAATGATGGCAGATAACCATAATCAACATAATAATGATTGAGCTCTTCTGTAACCAAAGTATTAATTCTGCTTAAGTCTATACTTTCGTTTGCATATAAATTACTAGAAGAGTCAAAAGTTTTTTGAATGCTTAATTCAAATTTTAATCCCGACTTATCATTTTGCCCAAAGGTGATTTCTTTGCCTATCAATAAACCTGCATTGTGTAAATTAGATTCAAGATTTAAGATTCTATCGTATCTGTTCGGAATATTTACATCATAATAATATTCAATAGCATCTGTAGGGACATCATTAGCTTTTAATTTATAATAAGAATATGTTAATCCTGCATATATAGACCCCAAATGAAACTTAACCGTTGGCTGAAAGATTATACCATGTGGATCTGAGTTGCCAATTGTGTAAATAATGGCTTCTTCGGTACCGATATTTTTTAGAATTTCTAAAATTACCTCATCATAGGGCTTGGTTAAATAACCTACCTGCATATTTAAAGACAAGTTCTTGGTAGCAAAAAACTCTAATCCTGCCGAGTAATTTAAAGGGATTTGTGTACCTAATTGCATCTGTGCCTTTTGCGAATATGCAAATGAAGAAAGACATAGAAACATCAAAAAAGCTAAAAGGTTTTTCATTTGATCATGTTAAAAAGTGTGTAATAGCTAGTAAAAGTATATAGGAACATCTTTTAAAATATTCCCATCAAACGCAATCGATTAGAGTTATTGTTATTCTTTTTTTCTAATTCTGATAATTGCTAGATCATCGGTATTTTCGTGTAAACATTGGTCTTTAAGTATTCTAATCTTTCTATCGAGTAAATTGTTTTGATCTTCATATACGGTATCTTTCAATAGAAAGTCTAATACTTCTTGTTCATCTCTAACATATTGGTTTTTTTTAATTGGTTTGAAGGTAAATATGCCATCTGTACAAATAGATATATCTTTAAAATCACTAAATGAAATAATTTGTTTTTGAGAGGAATACCAATCATCAAATTGCTCAGATAAATGATAAGCCAAATAATCTGGCATGTCATTTTGTTCAAACTCAAATGCTTGACCATCCTTATAAATTAAGCCATCGCCCACAACAAGAAACTCTGCATGAAAGGTATCACCATCAATCAAGCCTATTACTAGTGTAGAGAGTAGCTCGGAGGTATCTAATAGTAGTTTGTTTCTTATTTCTCTAAGCTCAATGAATAGCTGAGATAGAATATCTTTTAAATCGTCTTTTAGCGAAGGTTGCTTAGTATCTATAAAATCTCTGTAAAACTTATCTTTTGCTATTTTTCTAAGAAGCTTACCAATTAATATCGAAGCAAAAACTGATTCGGTACCCATGGTGCAACCATCCATTACCGCAATCAGTTTTGTTTTCCTGCTTAAGTCTTCATTAATTAAAAAATCTTCGCAATGATTGGTATGGAATGAACCAATCTGTAATGTAGAATAAAACTTTAAATCGTTCACAATGCAAATATGCATTGTGAACCTTTAAAATTCTACAAGTCTCAAGGCATCTTTGTTAATCCTTCAAATTTCATCTTCCAATCATCTGGAAAGCCAGGATGAGGTTTCGTTGTTTCATCTGTACCAGCAGCCATCATGGCTAAAGCAATAAGTACTCCTCCATTACCCGGCAAGTATAATCGTAATCGATCTGTCTGGTAATTTTGCCCATTTTTCAAATAGGTATTTGTAGTAATTGGCATCAGCAATGCATCAACTGCTTTTTCAGGGTAACCAAGTCGCGTAGCTGTCATCGCTGTCATGGGAAAATCCCAACCCCATGTGTCGTGCCATTCCCAGTCGTCCCAGATTTTATTAAAGGTGTTTTTCATTACCTCTTTGTCTAAACCTTTGGTGTAAGGTAACATTCCATAAGTGCCTAGCACACTTGGGTGGTCGGTCATAAATTTGGTGGTGGTGTAAGAATCTTTAGCACTTTCAGTTGCCAAATACAAACCATCTTTTTGTGGTAATGGAGATAATTCTTTGAGCACTTTATCCCATTTTTCATTTCGCTTTAATCCTTGTCTTTCTCTCCATTTTTGCGCTGTTTCCAAAGCCCATCGCCAATATGCCAACTCATAAGTCGGATTAAATGTCTCTACAGGATCAAATCTTTCTTGCGCAGGAATTACTCCTACACCTAAAATATACCTTTTTAAATCAGGATCGTACCAAGCAAAATCAGCCATAAAGTTGGCTGTCTCTTCTACCAGTTCTGCATATTTCTTTAAAGTCTGCTCATTCGACTTTACCCTGTAAATTAATTCTGAAAAGTAAATAATATGCGGTTGCTGCCACAAGAGATAAGAACCAACAGAAGATGCAGTTTCACCACCATTATTATCTGTCATTTTTTGCCAACGAACACCTTCGAAACCCTGCCTTTTAGCTATGGCTTTTGCTCCTTCAAAACTTCTAAAATACCATTCCATCTGTTTTTCTAAAATCTCAGGTCTACCCCATAAAGCAAAATGAACTCCATGCCACCAAGCCATTTCCATGTGTGGTTTCCCATACCATGAATTTGAATTGAGCCCTGTTTCCTGAGGTGGTGAACTACCACCACAATTTATCTTAGTGAGGTAAAGAGAAAGAATCATTCTTCGCTCAATTTCTTTAGCCCGAGCATCTTTAGTTTCACCCAAATCTATCATTCCGCCACTGTTCCAAAACTGATTAAACGCTTTGTGTTCTTCGTTTTGGACTTTCTCAAAACCAATATTACTTGGTTGATTGTTTTTTGGAGAAAATGAGGTGATAAAACTCCAAGTATCTTTACTTCTCTCTGGTTTTATCAGATATCCTTTGTCGGTACTTTCTACCGATTTGAGATTTAGAGAGGAGGTATAATTTGTGAAATACTCTGTAGTATCTAAATTTCTTTCAATTGTAAACTTTTGCTTACCTGATTTTGTAAGCTTTAATCGTTTAGCTTCTTCCTCATCAAAATAGACAGCCTCATCTAAAAACTGATTTGTTGGAAATGGATAATTGATTGTAAGTGCCAACCTTCCTTCTGAAATCAATTTACTAGAAACTTTTACCCCTAACTCATCCTTTGTTTGGCTTACAAAAGAAATTACTTCTACTGGAACTCCCTCAATTTCAAATTTACTTATCAGTTCCCCATTCCATAAATTCAGTGTTTGATCGATGTTTTTAATATCCTTTACTTCGATAAGACTTCCATCTGATTTTTTAATTTGCCAACCTAAAGTTGCTAAATGTATTCTGTGTGGATTTTGTCTGAGGTAATTGGCAGCTTCCCATTCTCGTGTACCCGATGGCCACTGTCTAGCGTATGGAATTTCTCTACCATGCGAAGCTACTGGCTTCATCGTTTGCTCAATACTATATTCTTTATCAGTTGGAAAGCTATGCCAGCCCCATTCAGACATGGTTCCTAAAGGAACTCCTTTGTGGTAATACTCTGGAAAAGTTTGTAAACCGGTTACATCCATCGTCATGGCAAACCGGCCATTTCCTAAAGAGAGTGAATTAAGTGTATCTACTTCTGTTATTTTAACATTGTGCCTGCTAACTACAGATTTTCTATCGATTTTTTCTTGTGCGAATAATGATAAAGGTATAAATACCCAAATAAGTGCTATTAGTTTCTTCTTCATATTTACATAGTTTCCAATGCTTCAATTTCACTAAAAATATCCAAACTACTTTACTATAGTGTTATGCTCTTGGAAATAATGATGCTGAAAAAACTAAATTCTCACTTTAAAAAAATCATTCTTTTTACAGGTGAAAATATCAAACTCTAACTTAGAGTTTACAATGTTTGTAATGTCTTTAGCCAAAGTATCAATATAACCTAACTTGGCATAAGGTCGATAATACAACAGCTTAATCTCTCTTACTGGCACTGGTGTTTGAAAACTTCTCACCTTGTTTTTCCTTTCTGTCGATAAAGACTTATAGTATAATTCGGGTACAAGCGTAAGACCTCCAAATTTATCTGCCAGATTCATTAAGGTTTCGAATGAATGCGCTTCGAACTTAAGGTTTTTATAAAGAGTGGAGTTCTTTTCCAGTCTGCAAACTTCTACGCTCTGGTCTTGCGAACAATTTCCTTCTTCCAAAACCCAAAAATTAAAGTTTTTCATATTCTTCGGAAAAACATAATTTTTCTTTTCATCCAGATTGCCATAAATCAGAAGCGCCTCACTGTATAGTGTAATTTCTTCTAGATCATCGATATTACCCGGCGTTGTAAGAATTGCCATATCAATACCTCCAGATTTTAGTTTTCGCACAGCTTGTTCTTCTGAGCATTCTATAAAATCTAATTCTAGTAATGGGTAATTGTCGAGCAGTTCTTTTAAGATATGTGGCAATAAAGAATTAGCCACATTAGAGATAATGCCAATTTTTACCTTACCTTCCACTTTGTTATTAAGTGTGCATGAGATCTCTTTTAAGCGATTAGCATGATAAATTGCTTTTCGAGCTTCTGCAATTATTTGCTTGCCATAGTCTGTGGTAATTACAGGTTTGGTCTTTCTATCGAAGATAATAACTTCTAGTTCTTCTTCGAGTTTTTTAACCATGGCACTAAGGGTTGCTTGTGTAACCAAACAAGCTCCTGCAGCCTTGTTGAAATTTTTTAATTGATCAACGGCTATGATGTATTCTAATTGATGCAAGTTCATATTTACTAGTATTTAAGATAGCCTACGTCTATTGTAAATATAAAAATTTTAAATTGCATCTATTCTTTATTATACCTCAAATTGAGAATAGTACTATAAATTTTTTTTATAGGGTTGATTAAAAAAAAGAGATCGCCTTATAGCAATCTCTTTAAAAGTATTATGTTCAGAAAAAATTACTTGATAATTAATTATTAATGGTGAATAACCTCTTTAGATGCTCCTCTCGGATAGCGAATTTCTTCTACCATTTCCTGCACTTCGAATGGAGGTGGTGGAGTTAGAGAAGAAACTACAATGGAAACTATAAAATTAACTACCATTCCTACTGTGCCAATACCCTCAGGCGATATGCCTAAAAACCAGCTATCTGCTGCTTCCGGAGCATTATTAATAAATTTGAAATAAACGATATAGGCTAATGTAAATACCAAGCCGACAACCATTCCTGCTATAGCACCTTCTTTATTCATCCTTTTGTAGAAAATACCCAATACAATAGCCGGGAAGAAAGATGCTGCCGCCAAACCAAATGCAAATGCAACTACTTGAGCTACAAAACCCGGAGGATTGATACCAAAATATCCGGCAATTAAAACTGCTACACCAGCACCTATTCTAGCCCACATCAATTCTTTACCTTCTGTAATATCTGGTGCTATCTGCATTTTTATAAGGTCGTGAGAAACCGATGTTGAAATTACCAATAGCAAACCCGCCGCTGTTGAAAGCGCCGCCGCCAAACCACCTGCAGCTACCAAAGCAATTACCCAACTTGGCAATTGTGCAATTTCTGGATTTGCCAAAACCATAATGTCTCGGTCTATTATAAGTTCGTTTTGGTTGGCATCTCCTACATACTGAATTACGCCATCGTTGTTTTTATCATCAAAAGCGATTAAGCCAGTGTCTTCCCATTTGGTAAACCACTCTGGCATGGAAGTATACTCTTTATTACTTACTGTTTCAATTAAATTTGTACGTGCAAAAGCTGCAATTGCAGGAGCTGTAGTGTAAAGTACAGTGATAAAAATTAATGCATAACCAGCAGAGATACGAGCATCTTTTACTCTTGGAACTGTAAAAAAGCGAACGATTACGTGTGGTAGACCTGCTGTACCAATCATTAAAGCTGCGGTAATACAGAATACATCAATAATTGGTTTAGAACCTGATGTATAGGAAGCAAAGCCTAGTTCTTCGTGCAAGCCATCCAATTTATCTAAAAGGAAGGTTCCATCATCTAAAGTACCTATAAAACCCAATTGAGGAATAGGTGTATCTGTTAATTGAATTGCAATAAAGATAGCAGGAACCATGTAAGCAAAAATCAAAACACAAAACTGAGCTACTTGTGTATAGGTAATGCCTTTCATTCCACCTAATACTGCATAGAAAAATACGATTATCATCCCTATTACTACTCCCCACTCTACTTGTACTTCTAAAAAGCGAGAAAATACAACGCCAACTCCACGCATCTGACCAGCTACATAGGTAAAAGAAACGAAGATGGCACAAACTACGGCTACAGTACGAGCCACATTAGAATAGTATCTGTCTCCAATAAAATCAGGCACGGTAAACTTGCCAAACTTTCTTAGATAGGGAGCAAGCAACAAGGCTAGCAAAACATATCCGCCAGTCCAACCCATAAGGTAAACAGAGCCATCGTATCCCATAAATGAGATAATACCAGCCATAGAGATAAATGAAGCCGCAGACATCCAGTCGGCAGCAGTAGCCATACCATTAGCTACAGGTGGCACACCTCCGCCTGCCACATAAAAATCGTTTGTTGAAGAAGCCCTCGACCAGACAGCTATGCCTATGTAAAGCGCAAAGGTGATCCCAACAATTATATAGGTCCAAATTTGTACGTCCATTTTAAATTCTTTAGGGGGTTTTAATATTGTGTATAGTTTGTTTATTAAAGTCGTCCATTAAACTTCATCTACATCAAACTCTCTATCGAGTCTGTTCATCAGAATTACATAGACAAAAATCAACAACACAAATACATAAATCGACCCTTGTTGAGCAAACCAAAACCCAAGTTTAGCTCCTCCAAATTTGATAGTATTAACTGGTTCGGCAAATAAAATTCCCAGACCGTAAGAGGCCAGAAACCATACAACAAGTAGTATGGTGAGGTAAGAAACATTTTTTTTCCAATAGCGCTTACGCTGTTCTTTTTCCATATTCATATTATTTAATTGATGAAAGATTAAGATAGTTAATTTTTGGCATTTTACAGGTATACTGTAGCCTGTAAGGTAAGCTGATCTTTAGTTGGATCATCATCATTTCTGTTACCATCGGCATTGTATACTGGTCTGGTTGAATATTGTAAAGTGATTTTAGAATGATGACCTTCCAAAAATAGGTTCATTCCTAAATCAAACTGTCCTGATGAACTATTAAGGGCTTCAAAATTTTTATAGGTGTAAGCTCCAAATGGCTGTAAACGCATACCTTTATTCATTTTTGGTAAAGCATATCCAGCCTGTGCATAAAATATCTCGCCTGTTCCTATTGTAGGTTGCGTGTTACCACCGGTTTGTGCGATATTTAGAATACCTACATTTCTCAAATAATCGGGGCCAAAATCATAATTATAATACACTCCATAAAGTGTAATGGCTGATCCATTTTCTCCTATTGGTGTATCACAGAAAATATCTGCACTAAATAGATTGATGTTGTGGTTTTCTATGTCAACCAGTTCGCTTTCTGCACCAAGTATCGAACTTGCCGTTGCACTTGGGTGATAATGAAAACCAGCCCCTATATTTAATACTTTTTTTGTTCCTAAATAAGTACCTACTCTAAATGGTAATAGGTTCGATTCTTTATCCCAAAACTGATAGGCAGCATAACCTTGCAAAGCCCAACTATTATTAGCTGCATTTACAGCCACACCATCACCAGAAGGAGCTATTGCTCCATAATTTATCATATCTAAACTACTGGCAATACTATTAGAAGAAAAGGGCTTATTTAATGCCAAGTGATATTCAACTTTACCTAAATCACCTTTTGCATACATACCGATTTGTCTACCAAACTGATCTGTAGTTTCTATCAATGGCCAATTAAATATAGGAGCATCTATTGTTAAAAAAGATAGGGTACTTCCTTGAGATAATCGAGAAAGGCCATTCCAATAATGCAAACCTGAACCTATATACAGTTTTTTAGAAATTACTGTATATTCTACATAGGCATCGTGTAAAAACAAGTGTGGCTTTTTGCCGGGACCATATCCACCGTAAGAAGACGAGCCTCCGGGAACTCCACCATTTATATAAGATTGGTTATTAATACCCCAGTGAGAAAGAATAATAAACCTAGGAGCAATTTGTGCATAGGTTAAAAAACGAGAACGACGGATACCAATATCTGTACTAGTGTTTTCTGGAGTATTATTTACAATCGTGCCCGGATTATTATCTGTTACTTTGAGCCAAAATTGGCTCCATACCAAGAATCTTACATATTTAGATCCTTCATCGTTGAGATTGATCTTTAAACCAGAACCATAAATGTCTGATCCTTGAGCCTGCAATTTATTAAAACTAAAAAATAAACAAATTGTAAATGAAATAAGGAATAAGCGTATCATTTTAAGGTAAAAGAGTTTTTTACAAATGCCATAGATTTACCAGGTTCAGAAATTAAATTTCTGTTTAACAAGTAGACATAATTATTTCACTATAACAGCAATTTGGATAAACCAACTGTTAGTAATCTTTTACAATAAATAGACAGATAAAGGGCTAACCTGAACCCGCTATTATACTGTTGCCAATAAGATTACTTTTGAGATAAAAATGTCGGCTCGTAATGAATCTCAATCTCTTGTACATTACATAAGCCAAAGTGTGATTGATACCACACCACCGAGATGTATGCCTTGTATTAATAACGCCAGAAATGCTGGCATTGGTACTAAAATAGCTTTTGATTAAAAACTTAGATATGCTTAACGGGGTACATTCATCATACTGTTGATGTGGGCAGTATGATTGGGCTCTAAAAATAGAGCCTTTCTCTAGTTGTTGATAATGATAGTCGTGTTCTGCTTTTATAAAGCTGGTGAATACACGTAAAAATGGATTCATTAAATCTAATTATTTATTTATCTTCATATTTACTTGATATGAAGATACAAACAAATGTCTGTATCTTCATATAAAATTGTGATTTTTTTTAATGTACAAACTGCGCAGTTTCTGTACTACCTTCCATAGCAGTAGTAGAACTAGAGCCTTGTTGTACTATATTTTGTACTGCATCGAAATAACCAGTACCAACAAATGTCTGATGTTTAACTGCTTTGAAACCACTAGACTGCAAAGCAAATTCTCTCTCTTGAAGTTCAGAATAACCTGCCATACCTCTTTGCTTGTAAGCTAATGATAACTCGAACATAGAAGTATTTAAAGCATGGAAACCTGCCAGTGTAATAAACTGGAATTTATAGCCTAACTCAGCCAACTCTTCTCTAAATGTTTCCATCTCTTTTATGCTCAAATGAGCAGCCCAATTGAAAGATGGAGAGCAGTTATAAGCCAACATCTTACCCGGAAACTTCTCGTGGATTGCTTGAGCAAACTCACGCGCATAGCCAATATCTGGATTAGATGTTTCCATCCACAATAAGTCTGAATAAGGTGCATAAGCCAAGCCTCTGTCAATGCCTTGATCTATGCCGTTTTTCACGAAATAGAAACCTTCAGAACTTCTTTGTCCAGTAATAAATTTATGATCTCTATCGTCTACATCAGAAGTAATTAATGTAGCTGCATCCGCATCTGTTCTGGCAATAATTAATGTAGGCACATCACAAACGTCTGTTGCTAATCTGGCTGCTACTAATTTATTAATGGCTTCTTGTGTAGGTACTAAAACCTTTCCACCTAAATGGCCACATTTTTTCGCAGAAGACAATTGATCCTCAAAATGAACACCTGCTGCACCTGCTTCTATCATCCCCTTCATCAATTCGAAAGCATTTAGATTTCCACCAAAACCAGCTTCTGCATCTGCAACTATCGGTACCATCCAGTCGATGCTGTTGTCTCCGTTTAATGCATTAATCTGATCTCTTCGCATTAATGCATTATTAATTCTTTTAACTACCATAGGTACAGAATTGGCAGGATACAAAGACTGATCTGGATACATTTCGCCAGAAAGGTTTGCATCTGCTGCTACCTGCCAGCCACTTAAGTAAATTGCTTGTAAGCCAGCTGTAACTTCTTGTACTGCCTGATTGCCAGTAAGTGCACCAAGACCTGCAACAAAATCTTGACTTTTGAGGCGTTTCCAAAGTTTTTCGGCCCCCAATCTGGCAAGTGAATGTTCGATATGCACAGTTCCTCTTAAACTAATTACTTCTTTAGCAGTATAAGGTCTGGTGATACCTTCCCAGCGTGGATTGTTCTCCCAAGAAGTTTTCAAATCCATAATATTGGTGTTCTTTTCCATGATATTCAAAATAATTAATTGATAAAAGAATAAGGACTAAGGTGATTTTTAAAACATGGCAAAAGTTGATCAGTATCTTTTACCAAAAGATAAAAGCATTAGAGAATCACATGCTGCAGCTAAGTGATTATTTAAAGTGTATTTCTATTTAAAAGGCAATAAAGTATCAGGTATACTTTCGTATACAATTGATTTTGCTTTAAATGAATTGGTTTTCTAAATCAGAATTTTAGTCAATCAGGTAATAAGCTGGTAGTGTAAGAAATTCTTCGAACTCCTCATTTAACACTAACTTATCAAAAAGATCTGTTGCCTTGGAGAAGTGTCCATTCTCATAGATATCTTCTCCCACATAAGCTTTAATCTTTTCGAGCTCTTCTACTTTTAAAGATTCGTACAAGTCTCGGGTGATTTGTCTGCCATCTTCTAAAGTAGCCTGATTTTTAATCCATTGCCAGATTTGAGTTCGGGAGATTTCAGCAGTAGCAGCATCTTCCATTAGATGATAGATTGCCGCAGCACCATTTCCTCTTAGCCAACTTTCAATATAGAGAATGCCTACATTGATGTTGGTTCTCAAACCATTTTCTGTAATGGTGCCTTTTGCTGGTGTAACCAAATCTGCTTCGCTCACTTGCACATCTTCGCGCTTCTTATCAATCTGATTTCGATTTGGCATATATTCATCAAAAACTGCCATAGCTACTGGCACTAAACCGGGGTGTGCAACCCAAGTACCATCGTGACCATCTCTGGCTTCGCGAATTTTATCGTTGCGTACTTTCTCAATGGCTTTTTGGTTAGCTTCTTCATCATTCTTTATCGGAATTTGAGCAGCCATACCTCCCATTGCATGCACTTCTCTTTTGTGGCAAGTTTTAATTACCAATTGAGAGTAGGCTTTCATAAATGGAACCGTCATACCCACTTGGGCGCGATCTGGCAAAACAAAGCCCGGCTTATTTCGGAAGCGTTTGATATATGAGAAAATATAATCCCACCTGCCACAGTTCAATCCTGCCGAATGATCTTTCAATTCATACAAAATCTCATTGAGTTCGAAACTTGCCAAAATGGTCTCAATTAATACAGTTGCTTTTATTGATTTTTGAGGAATGCCCAATTCCTTTTGTACATATACAAAAACCTCATTCCATAATCTGGCTTCTTTGTGGCTTTCCATTTTTGGCAAATAGAAATACGGGCCACTGCCATTAGCCAATAAATATTTCGCATTATGGAAAAAATACAATCCAAAATCTACGAGTCCGGCACTCATGGGTTCGCCATGTATTAGTATGTGCTTTTCTGGTAAATGCCAACCTCTTGGGCGAACCATTAATACAGCGACTTCTTCGTTTAACTCATAAGATTTTCCCGTTTTCGGATGCACATAAGAAATCTCTTTTCTAATAGCATCTCTCAAATTGATTTGACCTTGAATGTTGTTTAACCAAGATGGCGAATTGCTGTCTTCAAAGTCTGCCATAAAAATCTTTGCTCCAGAATTTAAAGCATTGATTACCATTTTGCGATCAACTGGACCTGTAATTTCGACTCTTCGATCTTGCAAGTCTTCTGGAATTGGGGCGACTGTCCAGTCTCCTTCCCTAATACTTTTTGTTTCTGGAAGGAAGCCAGGCATCTTACCATTATCCAGATCAGTTTGTCTCAGTTCTCTGAGTCTCAGCAAGTCTTTGCGCTTATCATTGAAACGCAGATGTAGTGATAGTAAAAAACTGCAAGCTTCTTCCGTCAAAACATCGGCAAATTCATTTTTAAACTTACCTGTAATCTTCATTTGCTCTGGTGTTGCGTAGGTTTTGGCTGCTGCACTAATCATTATAGTATATTTTAAATTGTAACTTGATGCAAATATAGCGTAATTTTTCTTTTAGCGAAATTTCGCTAAATATTTTTCTTAAATTTTTTTTGCCCGAAAATCAGTTTTTGACCCATAAAAAACCCCTAATCGGCGAATTTGAGCCAAATAAGGGGATTTCACGTAACAACCTTAACCTATAAAAAAATTTATGAATCTCTTTTACTCCACAACTTCTGGAAGTGTTTCGCCATTAATTTTTACATTTTCGAACTTTAAACCTTCTACATTTGAGAGTTTGTAAGGCACCTTTACATCATCAATTGTACAATCTACCAGCCTTATATTTTCTATTGGCGACTCTTTATAAGCTTCTGCTAATACACCAATTTTACCACCGTGTTTTACAGTGAGGTTTTTAACTTCTATGTTTCTCACTGTTGGCATATATTCTCCCGGATCTTCGTAAAACATGTTTACTCTTACGACTTGCTCTTTTACTTGCCCAACTTCTACGTTTCTCATAAAGATGTTTTCAATAACTCCTCCTCTTTTAGACGAAGTCTTTATTCTCAAAACACGATCTAACTCAGGACTGTCCATTTTACAGTTTTCGGCAAATACATTTTTTACTCCACCAGATGCCTCACTACCAATTACCACACCACCATGCCCATTTGCCATTTGGCAATTTTGAATGATAATATTTTCACTAGCCACATTTACTCTTCTACCATCTTCATTTCTTCCAGATTTTATAGCGATACAATCATCACCTGTGTTAAAGAAGCAATTTTTAATAAGTACATTCTTACAAGACTCTGGATCACAACCATCTGAATTAGGTCCTTGGCTCTCTACAGTTACTCCTTTTATAGTTACATTGGTACACAATACCGGATTTAACACCCACATTGGTGAGTTTTGTATTTTTATTCCTTCAATTAAAACATTCTTGCACTTATAAGGCTGCACAAATTGAGGTCTCAAATAAAAACCATCGCCAAAAACTCTATCTTCTACAGGAACTCCTTCTTTACCCAATGCCATCAATTTATCTTTATTTCCGGCAGAAAGTTGGCTCGGTTCACCTTCAACATAACCATAATCTTTTCTACCTTTCCATTTCCACCAATTGTCGGCAGTTGCTTGTCCGTCTAATGTGCCTTCTCCAGTAACAGCGATGTTTTCGGCTTCGTAGGCATAAACCAAAGAAGAATAATTCATCAGTTCAACACCCTCCCAGCGAGTGTAAACTACTGGCATATACGCTTTCGGGTCTGTAGAAAATAAGATGGTAGCATCTTTTTCTAAATGGAGGTTTACATTACTTTTGAGATGAATGGCTCCTGAAAAATATTTACCAGCAGGTACAACTACTTTTCCTCCTCCTTCTTCACTACATTTTGTAATCGCAGTATTAATGGCTTCGGTACAGTCTATGGTTCCATCTGCCACAGCTCCAAAATCTGTAACCAAATAGGTTTTATCTGGAAATTCTGGAACCTTAATTTCGTCAAGAATGGCTTCTAACTGTTTCCAGTTGTCAGGCTCCTCTTCTTTAGGATAATTAGCTTTGTTACATGCAAATACACCAAGGCAGATGATGCAACAGAATATATTAAATGTAGAACGATTCATATCAAAGATTTAAAAAGCAACACACTTAAAATATCAAGCATGTTGCTATAACTCTATTAACTTATTTATTTAATTCTAAACTTGCTTGAATAAATGGACCTGTCGCTTTAGGGTCGTTGCTTCTTTTTGGTTCATTTACATAGTATTCGTATGTGCCGCTTCTGTTTCCATCTCCACCTAAACCTGCTACCGCACAAACATTATGAATATGTACTTCGCCATTGTCTTCATTTACTTCTACAAATTCGTTTAAAACTCCTTCGTAACCTTTTTCTGCAACTTTTATATACTTTTTATCTAAGTATCCTTTGTTAACTCCTTTAGCAATGGCATATACAAACATACAAGAGCCTGATGCTTCTAAATAATTGCCTTTTTTATCTCCTTGGTCTAATACCTGATACCACACACCACTTTCACTGTCTTGATATTTTTCTACTGCTTCAATAGTTCTATTTAATATAGTGATTAACTCTGCTCTTTGAGGATGATCTGCCGGAAAATAATCTAATACATCTACCAAAGCCATTGCATACCAACCCATTGCTCTGCCCCAAAAATTTAAAGATTTTCCTGTTTTGTCGTTAGACCAGTCTTGTAGGTGGCTCTCATCCCAACCGTGGTATAACAAACCAGTTTTTTCATCTCTGGTGTATTTTTCAATCAGAATAAATTGCTTAGCAATATCGTCGAAAGCTTCGGTTTCATTGTTTATTTTGGCATACTCTGCATAAAAAGGAGAGCCCATATAAAGTCCATCTAACCACATTTGCCATGGATATCTGAGTTTATGCCAAAAACCTCCTTCTTTGGTTCTGGGTTGCCATTTTAATTGCTCTCTTAATGTTTCTATAGCAATTTTATATTTCTCTTCTTTTGTTTCATTATAAACTTTAAAGAGAATTCTGCCCGGGTTTATTCTGTCGATATTAAAATCGGTGATATTGTAAGTAGCAATTTCGCCTTTAGCATCTATCATTTCGTCTGCATACTTCTCCACATATTGCTGATAGCTTTTGTCTTTGGTAACATTGCTCAGTTTTTCAATTGATTTTAAAACCAATCCCTGAGTGTATTCCCATTTAGGAGTCTCTCTAAAATCCAATTGTAGCGGACTCGGGTTTCTCATCATAATGGAAAGAGCCATCCGTTCAGACCATTTTTTGTCTTTAGGTATTTCACGAATTACTTCATTCTTGAATCCTGTAAATACCCATAACATTGGCAGCGTTACAAGCAAAACAAGTATCGTAATTCTGAATTTTTTGTGTGGTAACAGCATATATTTGCAATATTTTTAATCCCCTTTTATTTAGGGAATAGGATTTACAATACTATTTAAATACTCTTCTACATTGGTGTAATTTTCACTAAGTGTATATAGCGATGCATCAGACGCATCACTTTTGTTTAGTCCGTTTACTTTTTCCCAGTTGTCTGGCATGCCATCATGATCGGTATCTAATTGAGCTGGTTGAGAAGTGAGTTTAGGCCAAGCACCTACTTCTTCCTGCGAATTAATAATGCCATCTTTAAGCTCACCATAATGAGCAGTGCCATTTGTTACTTCTTCAATTATTCGCTTATCAATATCATCTCTATTTAAAGAACAACCACTGTATGCAAGTACAAGCTTGTAAGCTTCTTTTGCAGACTGAAAATCAATATCAATGGTATTAAATTCGGTTGTAACTTTTGCCTTTGTTGGCTCTTCACAATCTACACCTTCCCAGTTATTGGCACTTACATTTGGATAATTCTCCATAAAATTCCCTTTCAGATAAAAATTACCATAGGGTTCAAATGGATTTAGAATTCTTTTACTCACCGATTTTTTGGTGGCTGGCCCAGATTTATAGTAATTGTTTACCAGATTATAATTTCCCTCTTCACCTCCATAAGAGCTGTTAGATTTCCAATTATAGATTACATTGTTTCTAAAATCTGCCAGCTCAGCTTCTGGCTTTTTATGGTAGCGAGCTCCTTGAAACCTTGGATTTCTACTTTTATGATGAGCCAATAAATTGTGGTGAAAAGTTGCTTGCATACCACCCCAAATACCACCATAACCATGTTCTCCTTTACTATGCACAGATTTATTTAAGCTTTCTGAAATAATACTCCATTGCATAGTGAAGTTGGTATTGTCGTAAAAAGAAGCACATTCGTCTGTAGACCAACTTACCGAACAGTGATCTACAATTACATTATTTACTTTGTTGGCCTTAAAAGCATCATCTTCAATTTTAGAAACATCGCCTAATCGAAAGCGCATGTATCTAATAATTACATTGTTAGCTTTAATTACCATCGGATAATCTCTAATGCAAATTCCATCGCCAGGAGCAGTTTGACCTGTAATGGTGAGATCGCTGTTTTTAATTTCTAGTCTAGATTTTAATTGAATATTGCCAGAAATTGCAAAAGTAATAATACGCGCTCCTTTAGCTTGAATGGCTTCTCTAAAACTTCCTGGACCTGAATCATTTAGGTTGGTAACTATCCATACTTTTCCGCCTCTACCTCCAGATGCATATTTGCCATAACCTTCTGCTCCGGGAAATGCAATCGCTTTTTCCGGGGGACTAACAACTGGTGTGTTGCAGCTAAACTTTAAAAAAAACACCAACAACCAGATTACTTTCATTTGGAGCGTTTATCGTCTGTTTTATAATTTTAATTATGCAAGCAATTAGCTTTTATACCAATTGCTTGCTGTTACATCTTAATTAATATCCTGGGTTTTGAGCGTATTCTGCTTCGTTTAAATCTAATGCAGATTGAGGAATAGGTCTTAGTGTTTTTAATTCACCATCTGTTCCTTGAAATGGATTTACACCTTGAGTAAAGTATACTTTAACATCTCTATTATAAAGCTCAGTTCTCTCTACTAATTTGCCTGTACGTTTCAAATCGAACCAACGGTGATACTCACCAACCAACTCTCTTGCTCTTTCGTCTAAGATAAAGTCGAGGTCTACATCTGCTCCTGAAATTTGCATAGCTGCTTCTTCACCTTCTACTGCTGCTCTTGTTCTCACTACGTTTATCATCTCAGCAGCTTTATCTGCTTGGCCAAGTTGTAAATACGCTTCTGCTGCAATAAGGTAAGTTTCACCTAATCGAGCCAAGAAGAAATCTCTATTGCTACTACCACTACCAGAGAAACTTGCTGTAGGATCATCAAACTTCTTTACGATTGGTGTACCACCATCAAAAGTTGTTTGGTTAGATGCTTGCCACTCTATAGAGTAAGGAACAATTACTGCATCTGTTCTAGTTGCAGGATTTGCAGCTCTCCATGCTGTAGTATCTGACAATGCCCACTCAGGCGCATAATAGTATTGTACATTTAGCTCTGCTAACTCATCATTTTTATCGTAGTAGTCGTAGTATCTCTCAAAATATTCTACCATAAAAGTTCCTTCGAATCTTGCATCATTTTCTGTAAATGCATCAAATAAATACATAGTTGGGCAAAGTGTGTATGAGCGATAAGGATATCCGTAAAGTGCACCTTCACCACCAAGATATGGACCGAAATAATAGTTTTGTGTGTTACCATCGTCTGTAGCATCTTCGATAGAAGCTTCGTCAAATTGGATAGAGAAAAGAATCTCTTCGTTTTCCTCATTACCAGGCCAGAATAACTCATCGAAGCTAAGATTTAAACCCTGACCTTCAATAGCTGCTTCTGCAAAACTTGCTGCATTTGAAAAATCGCTAGATTCTCCAAAAGTCTCATAACCTCTTGTAAGATAAACTTTTGATAAAAAGTGACGAATTACTCTTTTGTCTACTCTACCAAATTCAGTTGAAGATTCTGGAACTAAATCCAAAGCCTCTGTCATATCTTGTAGAATAAAATCGTATACCTCAGCCGCCGTGTTTCTATTAAATTCTGTTACTGCTTCTTCAATAAACTCATCAACAATGCTTACTCCGCCGTAAGTTTGAACCATTAAGAAATAGTAAAAACCACGTAAGAACTTAACTTCACCTAATCTAGCTTCTAAAGTAGTTGCATCTTCGGTTTTATCATTATAATAAATCGCAGTATTACAAGACTGAATAGCACTGTACAAATCAGAATAAAAGTTTTGAACTATACCATCGCTCGCAATTAAATTTCTGTATTCACTTAACCCTTCTGGCTGATCGTTACGACCTTCAACATACATATCTGTACCAGCACAAAACATATAAGCTCTATCACCATCTCCTGTGTAAACTGTTCTAAGCGAACCATATACACTGTTTACTAAACTTTCGTATCCTGAAGCTGTTGAATAAAATTCAGACGCTACAATGTTTCCAGGATTTTCCTCTTCCAGATAATCCTGGCAGCTTGAGAATGTGAGTAAAAGTATTCCGGTTAATATTATTAGTTTTTTCATTTTCTTGTTTTTTAATATTTAATCCATTTCACTGTTATCACCTATTAAAATTTGATGTTTGTACCAAACTGATATACTACAGAGCTGTTACCACCATTACCAAAGCTTGCTCCTGCATATTCTGGGTCAAAGCCATCATAATCTGTGAAGACAAAAGGATTTAATATGTTCATGTAAACTCTCATACTCTTTAGATGAAGTTTGTCTAAAGCAGTATTAGGAAGTGTATAACCAACTAAAATATTCTGGATTTTTGTAAATGATGCATCTTTATATGCACCAACTCCAGTCTCACCTCTCCAGTAAGGACCCATATTTTTAGGTTGTGGATATTCGTTTGAAGCTCTAGTTGGAGTAACTAAATTTTCTGGCATGTAGTAATTTACATTTAATTTAGCTCTACCTCTATCGTCTAGGTTAGTAAATTCGTTATGGAATCCACTAAAAACTTGCACATCTTGCTTGGTGAATAAGGTAGCTGATACATCAAAGTTTTTGTATCTTACTGTAGTGCTAATACCACCCATCCAACTTGGGTCTGGAGTACCGATAATCTGGCGGTCGTCACCATCTATTAAACCATTATTGTCGATATCTTTTACTTTAGCTTGGCCTGGAGACTGTCCATATTCTTCTGCTAAGTCTGCTTCACTTTCTTGCCAGATACCATCGAACACATAAGTGTAGTTTACATTTACATTCTCACCAATAAACCATTTGTTACCCACTAAGTCTTCTTTTTTATCGAAAAGCTCTACAATCTCATTGGTGTTTTTAGTAAAGTTAAATGAGGTTTCCCAGCTAAAGTTAGGTGTAGAAATATTGATAGTTCTTAGCATTAATTCAACACCTTTGTTTCTTACAGAACCTACGTTATCTGTTACAGACCCCCAACCAGTTTCAATTGGTAGCTCTCTTCCTATTAAAAGATCTTTAGAAAGTCTGTTATAAACATCTACTGAACCCATAATTCTACCAGCAAGAATGTCGTAATCGAAACCGAAGTTTAATTCACCTGTTCTTTCCCAAGAAAGACTTCTATTAGCTATACCACTTAAAGAAGAACCTTTTGCTAAAGTACCACCAAAATCGTAGTAGGTAGTTCCACTAGCCAATGCTTGTGTTGAATATGCATTTACATTGTTATTACCAGTAAATCCATAACTTACTCTCAGTTTCAATTCTGAAATTACATTAGATGTAGCCAAGAAAGGCTCTTCTGAAATTCTCCAAGCCACCGCTGCTGATGGGAATGAAGCCCACTTGTAACCTTCTGAAAGTACTGAAGAACCATCCCATCTGTTTGATAATGTAACCAAGTATTTATCTTTCCAACCGTAGTTTACTCTAAAAGCATAAGACATTAAAGTTGTTTTGCTAAAACTACTTGCTACAGTTTGTATATTGGCTGCTGTACCTAAATTGTAATAGGAAGAATTAAATGGAAGATCAGTTACATCAATCTCATTACCTTCGTATTGGGTATAATAGAAACTTTGTACACCCATTACAGTTAAACTGTGATCGTTTAGGTTTTTAGTTGCGGTAATTTGGTTATCCCAAGTATATTGTAAATCTAATCCGTTTTGAAGGTTAGCTGCTGGATCTTCAAATTTTCTCTTATCTGTCATAGAACCCCAATAGCGACCTCTTCTATTAGACTTGAAACTTGGAGAGAAAGTAGATTTCAAATCAATTCCTTTGATTGGTGAGAACTGTAAATATAAGTTACCTACACCGTAGATATTTCTAGTATTGTCAGATCCATCTTCAATATCTACCAATGGGTTTACAGAACTTGTAAAAGAGATACCAGCATATTTTGCAGGCTGAATTAACAATGCACCAGTACTGTCATAAGGAGAAACTAGTGGAGACATACGGAAAGCATTGGTAATAGCAGTGTTGCTACCTAATTCTCTTTCTGATAATGAAAGGTTGATGTTCATCCCCGCAGTCCATTTATCACTAATTTTATGGTTTATATTACCTTTAAAGTTATATCTTCTGTACTCTTCTTTTGCCAAGTTACCTTTTTCTTCCTGATAACCAGCTCCGATTACATAAGACATTCTTCCATTGTTACCAGCAACTGATAGAAAGTGATTTTGCTGTGTACCAGTTCTCGTTACTAAATCTATCCAATCTGTATAATCTTTGTTGGCTACTCTTTGTGCTAAAAGATCACTGTTTGCTATACCACCGATTGTTTCATCGTAATCGGTATCTCCTGATTGTAATAAACCAGTGATGTAGGCATTTTGTCTAAACTCCCACCATTCGTCACCGTTCATAAAGTCTGGCATACGTGCTATTTGTCTTACACCATAGTATCCATCATAAGAAATAGTAGCTTTTCCTTCTTTTACACCGTTACCGCCTTTAGTAGTTACGATTACAACACCATTGGTACCTCTAGAACCATAAATCGCAGTTGAAGAAGCATCTTTCAAAACATCTATTCTTTCAATATCCTGCGGGTTAAGGAAATCGATACCATCTGTAACAACACCATCTACTACATATAATGGGTCTTTTGCACTTAAGGAGTTTTGGCCACGAATCTGAATGGAGAAGCCAGAACCAGCACGACCAGAACTTTGGCTTATGTTTACACCTGCCAATTTACCTTGCACTGCTTGTACTGCACTTGTAGAACCGACCTTTGCAATATCTTTAGACTCTATACTAGAAACAGAACCTGTAATATCTGTCTTTTTCACTGTACCATAACCTACTACAATTACTTCTTCTAATTCTTCTAAATCTGGAAGAAGTTGAACATCTATAGTAGTTGCATTACCAACTTCTATTTCCTGAGTTTCAAAACCTATATAACTAAACTGTAATACATCACCCTGATTGGCCCTAACCGAATAATTACCATTTAAATCTGTTACTGAACCAACAGTAGTACCTTTAACTAATACACTTACGCCCGGTAGCAATTCGCCTCCTTCACTTGAGGCTACTGTACCTTTAACAATATCTTGTGCGTAAAGTTGAGATGTGACAAAAAAGGAGAGAAGAAATATTGGAATACCCAATACTCTTTTACAAAGTAGTAATTTCATTTTCATTTCTTTTTATTTTAGTTAATGAGTGTATGCGAACATAAATGAATTTCTAAAAATTGTTTATTCATTTTTTATCATTCATGTAGCATTTTTTTAAGACTGTATTATTATTCTGCTATAATTTTATTAACCAAAATTTATATGTAATCAATTCTTATTTTCATGGAATTTTATTCTACCAAAACTATAGCAAGTCTCTCTAATGATAGATGATGCAGGGGGTTATTTTATATGAATTACAGCAGGTTACTATTCAATTTTTTTAGTTTATAGCGCATTTTTTTAACTCACCCATATTTCTTTATGCTTGATATAAGCATGGCAGCGCTCTATAGCTGATTGAATACAATCCAATGAATATTGAGAAATTAAATGTTTGTAGTATGCTTTGTTAAAGAGTGGTTTTTGAAAAGTAAAAAAGCCACCAAATGGCAGCTTCCTTAACTACTGTATCAAAATATGACGATGAATTAAAAAAACTATCAATTAAAACTGCTTTTCAATTCATTATCAATCTGGGAAGATGATAGTATTTTGTATTCCTATCTATGTATTATTCTCCTGAAGGTTTTTTAATTGGGTCGTTTATATTTACAGGTTTACCAAAAACAGGCATCCCTTTTATATCCCAATTGATTACTTGCATTCTTGAACTTCTTTGGGCACAACCTAATCCGGGTTTGTCTTTTGCATGATAAATTACCCAAGTTTCTGTGCCATCTGGTGATTTGGCAAAACCATGATGACCCGGACCATAAACTTGATTCTCTTCTGACATGGATAAAACTGGTTCGGGGGATTTCTTCCAAGTGCTAGCTTTTAAAAAATTTCCTTTTTTGGATGCTACTAGCATTCCTAATGAATAGTTGTCGTCCCAACAGGCACCACCTGAGTAAACTATAAATACTTTGTCTTTTGGTCCTTCTAAAAACATGGGGCCTTCTAAAATGCTTCTGTCATCTGTTTTTTCCCAGTCGAATTCGGGTGATGCCAGTATTGTTTCTTCTCCTTTTAATGTCCAAGGGTTTTTCATTTCGGCAATGGCAATATCGCTATGGTTGCCGATGTAGGGAGAGTATAAGAAATACCTTTTGCCTTTGTAGCTAAACAAGGAGCCATCTATTCCACTGTATTTGGTGTTAATCTTCCCTTTGTCTATCCACTCACCTAGAGTTGGGTCTGGCGATGCATTTTCTAATACAAAAACATATCTTGAGTGGTCGCCTTCATTATCTTTATCTGAAGCGGTATAATAAATATACCATTTACCATCTATAAAATGAATCTCAGGTGCCCAGATGCAACAGCTATTCTTACCACTAGCCGGTGCTTTCCAGACAGTAATTGGACTGGCTTCTGCCAGTGTAGTTAGTGATTTGGTTTTCCAAAGGTCAATTCGGTTTCCTCTGGTAGCCATGTAATAATAGTAATTATCTGTATGATAGTAAGCGTAGGGATCTGCTCCATCTTGAAGAATCGGGTTAGTAAAAGTACTGCTCGATTCTGATTGACTAAAACAAGCAAAACATGGTAAGAAATATACCATTAATAAATAATAGTAAAATGATTTGC
Organism: Chondrinema litorale; assembly: GCF_026250525.1. Taxonomy (GTDB): domain Bacteria; phylum Bacteroidota; class Bacteroidia; order Cytophagales; family Flammeovirgaceae; genus Chondrinema; species Chondrinema litorale. The sequence goes on along the minus strand of NZ_CP111048.1, from coordinate 145,160 downwards.
TCTTTGTACTGAAGCTATTTGCCCTCATTAATTAATCTTTTTAATAAACAGTTGGAAATTCGGTTATTCTCAATGTTGTACAACCATATGGAATGAGTGTTACTTCTTCCACTTCGGTTTTTACATCTGGTACAGGACTAAACATTAATGGTCCTGCTGCATCATTATACATTTCCCAATAAGGAATTTTCTTGGCTTTCACTTTGATACTTATTGGTGCATTTTCCATATTCCAAGGATATTCTGCTACTTTTTTGCCTTTCACCACTTTCATATGCTGCGTAACAGGTTTGTCTCCTTCTTTTAAAATGCCATAGTTCCAAGCACTTTTAGGTGTTACTTCGTGGTAGTAATCGCCATAGCGCGTTGCTTCCTCTTTAAAATCTACCTTTTCCCATTTCTCTTCCACCTTTAAAGCATACACCAATGGGCCACGCTCAACAACTTGCGCATTCTCGTGCCAAGTAGAAGTACTAATTTCCATTGGCAGTTTCAATTCCACTTTATCGCCTTTATTCCAATCTCTTTTGATGATGAGTTCTTTACCACCTCTAACCGTATCGAACTTTTTGCCATTCACTAAAACAGTGGCTTCTTTACACCAAGTCGGAATTCTTAAATGAAATGGAAATGCTGCATTTATTTGGCTACATTCAGTCAATTCAAAGTGAATGCTTTCTTCGAATGGATAATTGGTTTCTTCTACCCAAGTAACTGTAGTGCCTTCACTAACAGTAGTTGTTACTTCACTCGGAGCATAAACAATAGCCGCGATACCATCATTGGCAGTTTTGTACCATAAGTTTTGTGTAAACTTTGGCCAACCCTGATGCATATTCGCAGTGCAACAAGGATACCCTGTGAGCAATCCAAAACAGCCTGAAGTTCCCTCATTCGGATTGATAAAGTTTCTTGCAGTTCTGGTAATTGCCACCTGATTACTCTGCTGAAAATACTGACGCTCCATATAGTTATCTGTCGCTTGTGTAGGTAAAGCATTAAAAGCAATTCTTTCGAGACGTTCAGCAAAATCGAGCTTGCCTGTAATCGTCAACATAGTTTCTAATGAATACATCATTTCAACCGCCGAGCAAAACTCCGAACCTTGCGTGGGGTCTGTGCCATGTAGCCATTCATCTCCACCATACAATCCATGTGGCTGACCGTTGTACTTCATCAACTTTTTAAAGCCTTCTTCTACTGCATCAATGTATCTTGAATCTTTGCTTTGCTGATAGTAAACAATCGGTTCTTTTATACCTTGCGCCACATTTACACAATGCAAACTTCCTTTTCTCGAAAGATGGTCTTGCTCTGTGAAAATTGATTTCCAATCGAATGTTTGTTGATGGATGAGTTCTCCTAGTTCTAGTAAAAACTCATCACCGGTAATATTATACAACCAGTGCACCATCATTAGGTTATCTCCTCCTCTGCGGTTTCCCCAAAATGTCCAGTGACCTAATGGTGTTGATGGAAGATTTTCCAATTGAAATTTGAAGTAATTTGTCATTAAATCAATTACTCTTTTATCTCCCGTTACAGAATAATGCTGTTGTAAAACTTTAAGCATTACCATTTTTGGCCACCAGTCTTCAATATTATCTCTTTGGATACCTTCTTCGTAATCGTAAGGCACTGCCACTACTTTTGGCCCAAAGTATCCATCTTCGCGTTGGTTATTTAAACTCCACTCTACCCACGGTTTTACCTTGGCTTTTAATTCTTCATCATCTAAAATATATGCCAAAGGCAACAATCCATCTATCCAGTAGGGCCCTCTCTCCCACTGATCGCCATCGCCACCAAGCCAGCCATTTCTTTCTCCCATTACCAGTGGATATAGCTCATCAAGCTGACCAGTCATACCGTCTTTTTGCCTGATGAGCTGTTCTTTTAACCATCCTCTGGCTTTAATTGAACCTAAGGCTAATTCTAAATAAGGTTTTTGTACAAGCGGATACCTGTTTTTAACTGCATCTCGCGTAGCCTGACTTTCATCTTGCTGAGCGAGCACAACAGACATCGAAAATGAATATAGAAACAGTAAAATTTTTAGTGTATTCTTCATAAAACCTTATTTAAAAAATGATCTAACAGATCATTAATTTAAGCATTAATTGCTTTCTGAAGTCAATGATTTGATCAACTCGATTTCTTCATTGCTGTAAGCAGAACCATCTTGTCTAAAAACATCGTGGAACCAAACTTCTGGCTCACTCCCATCTGGTACAGGTGTATCCCAAGCATAAATGGTGTTGGTTTTACCTGAAACTAAACCCCAGTTAATGGCTCCAATTTGGTTATCTTTTAACAAAGGCATAATGTTCGTAAATTTAGAATTACGTGTACGTGCCATATATTCTGTACAAACCATTGGTCTGTCGTGTACTTTTAGCATATCAATCCATTTTTGGTGATCTGCTTTATCGCCATAGTTGTGGTAAGTGATGATGTCTGAATTTTCTACTTGATAAGCGTTGAGGTTTTTAAGATCAAGATTCCACACACCTGCAGAAAGTGGTTGAGATGGATTAACTTCTTTTGCCCACTTAAAAGTATTTTGAAGCAAAGGCATAGATTTATCACCTAAACCAGTGTTACCCGGCTCGTTGTATAAATCCCAAAATACTACTCTATCGTCATCTTTAAAGGTGGTTACAATGTCTTTTACATACTCTTCCAACCTCACCATTAAGGTAGAATCTTCGAAAATAAGCGCACCCGGATCTTGTACCCAACCAGAATTATGTACTCCCGGTTTTGGGTCTGGTTGTTTGCCAATCGCATAGTTTTCATTCCAAACATCATCAAAAATGACAAAGATGGTTCTAATGCCATGCTTATCTGCAATGGTGAGGTATTGTTCCATTCTGTCTTTAAATCCTTCGCTGTCTACTTCCCAAGCCAAGTGGTGTAAATAAACTCTCATGGCATTAAAACCTATTTCTTCTGCATAACCCAATTCGCGATCCATCGTCTCTGGGTCGAAGGTTTCTGCTTGCCACATTTCTAACTGGTTAATGGCAGAACTTGGTTGAAAATTTGCCCCTCTTAACCAACCTGTTTTTTCGCCCCATTCTTTGGCTTTTTCTTTACTCCAAACTCCTCTTATTTCTGGTTCTGAGTTGGTCACAGGTGCTTCTGTTTCCTTTTGCTCATTCTGGCAAGACATTGCAAAAATGCAGGCCACCAATAGAATACTTTTTACATACTTGATCATTCTTTTAAATTTTAATATGAATAATGTTTTGCTTCTGTTGTTTTGCTATTCCAATTCTTCAGGATTGCTCATGATGAATTTGAAATCATCACTCCTATCGCATTTGAGTGTGCCTTCTGTAAATTGCAGTGCTGCTACCTGAATGCTTGATCGTCTTTTTGGATATGGTAAAACACCATGCTCATTTAGACTTCCTTCGAAATGGGTTTCTCTACCCGGATGTGTGAAATAGAAAACATACGCTTTATCTCCGAGTACCACAACATCCCCATGTGCGCCACTTGGTGTATCTTCTGGCCTTGCACTGGCATCTGTGAGAATCATACCTTGTTTCTCCCAGTTTTGAGTATCTTTAGATCGGTATACCCTCATTCCTGCCCATTCATCAGTTAACATCCAGTAATAATCTTGAAAGTGAAATACTTTCGGCCCTTCATGTGCCTTGCCTCCAATTGCCGGTTTTTCATCAAATTTCCAATTGAATAAATCGGAACTTTCGGCAAGCATGGTTACACTTCCTCTAGTGCTATCTTTAAACCACATTTTCCATATACCATCTGGCATTTGATATAAGGTAGCATCGATTACATTATCAGAAGTAAGCTTCACTAAATCTTGAAATTCCCAATCCCACAGGTTTTTGCTGGTGTAATGTGCCATAGTTGCCAATCCACTCCAATGATTTCTTACTCCTTTGATGTAAGACACAAACATGTGGTAAGTGCCATCGTGGTAAACTACATCTGGTGCCCAAAAGGTATTGATCCCTCTTTCGAATTCCAGATCGAGTGCCCCGCGATAATACCAACTTTTCCCTTCGTCGTCTGAGCAAGCGATTCCGATTTTAGTACCATAGCAAAAAGCCACATCTTGTGCATCAACATTTGCTCTTCGCTGCGTGTAGAGCATCCACCATTTTTTTTCTTCGCGGTTCCATACCAACACTGGGTCTGCTGCGCCATCGTAGATTGGATCTCTAAATAGCGGAGCAGGTGCCTTGTGTTGATTCTGGTTTTGCTGCGCATTTACAACAACTGGTAGTAGACTTATTAAAAAGTAAAAACTTAATAATAATAGGTTTTTATTCATCAGTTCTGTTTTTCTGAAACAGGGTTTGTAAAACTTATTCGAATACCGGAGCATTCTGTACACCTGTTCCCGGTTGATTATTTTTTATTGTTGGCCAGCCATCTTTCCAAGTAATCTTCTCCAACATCAATGGTCTTTTTGTTGCACCAGCAGGCAAATAAGGTTCTGTTTTGCTAATGGCATGATACAATATCCAATCGTTCCCTTCATCATCAGTTATCAATTCGGCATTATGCCCCGGACCTGCATAGCCACCAGTAGCATTGGCATCTAACAAAATACTACCCATGGTATTGATAAAGCTGTTTCCTTCTTTGCTCACATAAGGTCCTTCAACATTTTCTGACCTGCCAATTACAACTTTGTAAGTGCTATTGGCTCCATCGCAGCAAGTTCCTGCCGAACCGAATAAGTAGTAGTAACCATCTTTAGGATAAATGTAGGTCGCTTCCATAAAATCACCTGCTACTTGGAACTTCTCTCCTTCTATCGCTTTGCCATCATCAGTAAGGCGAATACCATAAATACCGTGGAAACTTCCCCAGAAAAGATACTTTTTGCCATCGTCTTCGATATAGAATGGGTCAATTGAATTTGATACTCCTACTTCGCTACTGATAAACAGTTTCCCTTGATCTTTAAATGGCCCTTCTGGTTTGTCGCTAATTGCCAAACCCACTCCCGGATCGCTATCTCCCCACAAAGAATAAGAATAATACATGTAGTATTTACCATCGACCTTGGTTACATCTGGTGCCCAAATAAAACCATGATCTTTCCAAGTTGGCTTTGTTTCAAAAGCATCTGTAACATAATCCCAATTTACTAAATCTGTAGATCGGATAATGGGCACTAAGTGCACATCTCCTTTTCCCCAATCGTCTTCTGTTGCATAGGCGTAGAAGTAACCGTCGTCGCCTTTAACAACAGATGGGTCTGCAAAAACTGGCTGAAAAACTGGGTTTTTAAACTCTCCGATGGAGATGGTATCCACCTCTTCTTCAAGAGGAGAATTGGATACCATACTATCATCAGAATTACAACCAATTAAAATACAAACAGATAAAATACCTGTTAATAATCTGCAAAAAATATGAAAATGAAAATTGCTATTGTTAGTCATCTTTTATGAGATGTATCTTGTTTTAGATTAAAAGTCTATTCTATGCTTATATAATTGCTTATGAAGGTCTTTTAAGAAGTTTTCAGGCATTTTAATTACCTTTCTGTCGTAACTCATCAAACCGTTAACTTCTCCTTCTACGTCTGTTGTTTGGGTGTATACAGCGGCTGATAGTCCCATTGGAACTAGTTTCGCCAATTCTTCCATAAGCTTTGCATATCTGTTTTTAAGTTCATCTTTGGTTTTGAAAGTTCTGTAACCCCAGTTATCCTTTTCTTGCCAAATGTGACCTTCTAGCGGTAAACCTAATCCACCAAACTCACCCAATACAACTACTTGCTTTCCACCAAATATTTTAGCGTCTGGCATTGCTGGGTCTGGATAGTTGTGTAAGTCGATGATATCGCCTGAGTAATGGAAGTTTCCACCACTTGCTTCGTTCACTAATCTTGTTGGGTCTAACTTAGCAGTCCACTCTACAATTTCTTTGGTTTTAAACTGTCCCCATGCTTCATTAAATGGAACCCAAACCACAATACTTGGGAAGTTGTAAAGTGCATCCATAATAGACTCCCACTCAGTTCTGTAAATTTCTTCTGATGCTGCTGAGCGATCCATGTCGTAACCTGCTCCTGTAATTCCCGGTCTGTTGTTCCATCTTGAACCTTGGTCGCCGCTTGGCATATCTTGCCAAACCAACATACCTAACATATCGCAGTAATAGTACCAGCGAGCTGGCTCTACTTTCACGTGTTTTCTGATCATGTTAAAGCCCATTTCTTTGGTTTTAACAATGTCGAACTTTAATGCCTCATCAGTTGGCGCAGTGTATAGACCATCAGGCCACCAACCTTGATCTAGCGGGCCATACTGGAATACAAACTCGTCGTTCAACATCATTCTGTATACACCTTCATTGTCTTTTTTCTTGGTGATCGAACGCATTGCAAAATAGCTTTCTACTGCATCAAGCGATTTGTCTTTTCTTAGTAGTTCAATCTTTAGGTTATAAAGATGTGGATTATCTGGCGTCCATAATTCTGGGTTAGTCACTGTAATTACTACCTCTTTCCCAGCTTCTACTGTTTTTGCTGATAACTCTGTTTCGCCATTTAGTACAGTAACTTTTACATTATCTCCTGCTTGTGCATTGGCAATATCAGTTGCTACAGTAATGGTGTTGTTAGAAATGTTTGGTGTGTTTTTAATGTCTTTGATGTAAGTTGGAGCTACACCTTCTAACCATACTGTTTGCCAGATACCACTTACAGACGTATACCAAATACCTTCTGGTCTGTTTACTTGCTTACCTCTTGGCTGTGGTCCATCGCTTGTTGGATCCCAAACTTTTACTGTTAGCTCCTGTGAGCCAGACTTAGTGATGTACGTTGTTATATCAAAGCTAAACGGATCGAATCCGCCTTTGTGCGAACCCACTTTTTTGCCGTTTACAAAAATCTCAGTTTCCCAGTCAACAGCACCAAAATGTAGAATTACATTTTTTCTCTTCATACTTTTAGAAACAGTAAAAGAAGTTTTGTACCAAAGGTTATCTTCTTTGGTTGGTGTTTTACCTACTCCTGATAAAGCTGATTCAACTGCGAATGGCACTAATATTTTACCTTGGAAGTTTGTTGGTTTTGATTCATTCTTAGAAACTATGGCGTATTCCCACAAACCATTTAGGTTTTGCCAATTGTCTCTTTTCATTTGTGGTCTTGGATATTCGGGTAGCACATTTACTGGATCTACCTCTTCTGACCACTCTGTAGTAATTTTATCCTTGATAAGCTGCCAGTCGCCATCTTGCCCGAATAGTGAGAAAGATGCAAAAAGCAGAATAAGAATCGATAATTGTTTTTTCATTTGGATGCTATTTAGCGTTTAAATTTTAATCAGAGATAAAGTAAAGGTGTGGTTACTTTAGCTATGCAGTAACAAACACCTCCACCAAAAAATACATATGCAAAAAATGGGAAGCCCCCCGCAATTGGAGGGCTTATTCATTTAGAATTCTATTTTCTGAATATCAGAGAATAACATGTCTTCTACACCGGCGATCTTTACTCCTACTCTGGCAAACACATAGTTCTGTGTTGGTACTAAGTCTGGAATATCTGTGCTCATGCTGATGCTGTTTAAATCTGCGATGTCTCCACCACCAATTTCTGCAGTAGAAACACTTGTTCTTGTATCAACAAAAGCAGTTTTACTGATGTAAAGGTTTACTCTTTCTACATCTTTGGCATCGTCGCCAGTAATGATTTTATCTAGTCCGAAAGTAGAAGTTACTGTTTTACCAGATACTGAAAAACCAGTGTTTTTCACCATGTAGTAAGGAAGTACTTCAATATCGAATTCTGTTGTACCACTAAGATTTATATCTAGTGAATCTGAATTAGACTCTGCATTTAAAAGCGATTTGTATGGTCCTTGTCCATCTGGTAAAACCAATTTGTAATCTGCTTTAAAAAGCAGTGCAGAATAAGAACCATCTTGATCTATTGCCACATTGATTGGGTAAGTAAGTTGCCAACCCGGCTCAATTAACTGAAAGTACACATCATTGTAACTTACATTGATCGGCTCTCCCTGATACACAATTCTTCCTTTTAAGAAAGTATCAGGCTCATCGTAGTTATCGTATTCACAAGAAGCGAAAATGATTGAAATGATCGCTATTATATATTGAATTTTCAGTTTCATAATTTTTAATTGTTTAGGTTTTTCGAATTAGCCATCCCCGCATTATTGATTTGGATTTCTTACTATTTTAGGATTCGCATTTCTAATTCCATCATTAATGAAAGAATAGTAATTTCCTAAACGGAACCTGTGAGCACTATTCACCACGCTTGGTAGTACTTCTTTAAATATCCATTTCCCATCGTCTGGATTACCCGGATCGTACACTTTGTATGGCCATAAACCATAAACTCTTGTACTTACTGCATCTGCATCGCCCGGATTATCGGTAAGTTCTGCATAAGAGCCATCCCAAACTTTATGAGCCAATCTCCATCTTTTCATATCGAAAAGTGTATGACCTTCAAAAGCTAATTCCACTTTTCTCTCGTGAACAATTCTGTCGAAATCTAACTCAGCAGCAGTTAATTCTGTAGTGAATCCAGCACGTTGGCGCACTGTGTTGATGTATGGAAGTGCTACATCAGTTTGACCTAATTCAAAAGCAGCTTCAGCAGCATTTAATAAAACTTCTGCATAACGATATCTGATCCAAGCAACATCACTACCAGTACCTCTTTGTCCTGATCCTACATCTGTATCGTTGTATTTTCTCACATAAAAACCTGCTTGAGCAGAAGACTCTAACTGATCGATTGGGCCATCAAAACCAACAACTTGCTCAGAAACCGATTTACCCGGTAATGTTGCCTGACCACCTAATTGATCTGAAGAAATTGTACTTCCGTCTTCTAAGATATAACCTGCCCAGATATCTACATCTTTACCTCTGTAAGTTGTTCCAGGATAAATGATTGTTCCACCTAAGCGTGCATCACGACCAGCAAATGCTTCAGCAGGATCATCGTAGTAGATGTAGTTTCCGTCGCCATCCATTGTTTCGATCTCACCGAAAGTATTGTCTAAATATTCGAAAGATTGAACAAGGTTTAAAGATGGATTTAAGTTACCACCAGCGATGTTTTCTTCTCTTAATGATCTTGGTATTACTTCGATTGTGAAACCGTGAGTTCTTCCTTTTTCTTTGTAGTCTTTTACAAAGATTGTTTCTGGGTTCGCATCTTTATCTAAGAAAATACTTGCAAAGTTTTCTTCTAAATCGTCTTTCTTATTGTAAAGTGCATAAGTACCACTGTTTATTAATTCTTGAGCTGCTGCCAATGCAGTTTGGTAGTAACCATCTGCCATGCTTGCAGGAATTCCCACCTCACCACCTGATGTAGAAACCTCAGGAGTAGTAGCACCATATTTCGCAATTGAACCAGCATATAAAGCTGCTCTAGATTTCATGGCTAAAGCCAAACCAGTAGTTGCTCTAGATTTAATATCAGCATTGTTTGGTAAATCATTTTTGATTGCCTCTAACTCGCTAATCACAAAATCGTAAACCTCATGCTCTTTGCTTCTTGGATACTGTAAGTAAGTTGGATCTCCACTAAAATCGTACTCTAGTGGTTCTAAGATTAGCGGAACACCACCCATTCTTTTTACATGCTCGAAATACAATGCAGCTCTTAAAAATCTAGCTTCTGCTAAAAATCTTACTCTGCTGCTTTCATCCAACTCTGTAGTTTGTTCTCCTTGTTGAATAAACAGGTTTAAATCGCGGATGTAGTTGTAATCCCAAACTCCCCAAGCATCGTAACCGTAATCTTGGAATTGGTGGCGCCAGTATTGACCGAACTGAGAAGCAAAAGCCTCGTCGAACTCTGCAAATCCAGACCAGTTTTCTAATTGTTGAAAATCGTAATATCTGTTATATAAATCAGCAAGTACCGATAAAACCAATCCGTCGTCTGACCAAACCTGATCATCTAAAAGGATGTTGGTGGGTTCTCTGTCTAAGAAGTCATCCTCACAAGCAACTGTAAGTGACATCATGAATATTAATGCTATTAAATACTTTTTCATTTTCAATTTGTTTAGAAAGTTAGATTCACACCAAGGTTAAATAATTTATTCTGCGGATACTGAAGACCATTCTCATCTGCAACTTCAGGGTCGATTCCCAATTGGTGTACATTATCGATAGAGAATAAATTGTAAGTGTTCACATAAACTCTTGCTTTCTGCAATTTGATTTTTTGAGTAAGTGTAGTAGGAATTGTGTAACCTAATTCCATAGTTCTCATTCTCAAGTAAGTGATGTTAACCATCCACCATGTTGAGTTTTTGTTATAGTTACTGTGCCAGCCAGTGTTAAATCTTAATGCCGGATTTGCTCCTGGAATCCACTCACTGTTTAGATCGTAAAGATCTGCTCTGTGCCATCTGTCATCATACATGGTAGAAAGTAAGTTTCCACCATTTTGGAATGGCCAACGCATTTCCCAGTTTTGGTTGTAACCGTACATAGTACCACCAGAGAAATCAGCAGTAAAATCGAAACCTTTGTATTCTAATGAAAGGTTGATACCAAAGTTTACAATTGGGTTTCTACCTGTTCCGTAACCGATTGGTCTTTGATCGAAGCCATCAATTTTGCCATCGTTGTTAATATCTTTGTAGATAAAGTCACCCGGTAATAATGTTTTGTTACCTTCATTGTCGATGTTTATAGGATAGTTGTTGATCTCTTCTTGAGATTGGAACTGACCTGTAACTTCGTATCCCCAGAAAGTATATTGATATCTGTCTTCTTGAGAGTTTCTGTAGTGATCCCAAGAGTTACCCCAACGTGGTTTGTAAGAAGAAAGGAATTTACTTCTTGCATAAGAGATGTTACCACCAATGCTATATTTTAATCCGTTTACTGATGAAGTGTAGCGTAAAGTACCTTCGTAACCGAATTGTGCATCGCTATTTAGGTTTTCGTCTGGTAAGCTATAACCTAATTCAGCAGGTAATACTACGTCGTATTTTCTTCCTCTTAAACCTTCGCGAGTTCTTTTAAAGTAATCTACTGTACCTGTAATTTTGTCGTCGAATAAAGAGAAATCGAAACCGATGTCTAGGATTGTACTAGTAAACCAAGAAATGTTATCGATAGGTTTTCCTCTGTTTGCAGAACCTGGAATTACGTTGCCATCAAGTATTACTTTAGACACTGCATAGTTATAACCTGGAATATAATCGAATGAACCAATGCCTACATTATCATCACCTAGTTCACCGTAAGATGCTCTTAGTTTTAAGTTAGATACCCAGTTTACATCAAAAAAGTCTTCTCTCGAAATTCTCCAACCACCAGATACTGATGGGAAGAAACCCCAACGTTTGTCTGGAGCAAATTTCCATGAACCATCGTATCTACCTGAAACCTCGAAGTAGTATTTGCTATCATAATCGTAATTGATTCTACCGATATAACCCAATCTTGCTTCTTCGTAATCAGAATCATCATAAGTATCCATATCTGCAAATTGGATAAGATCCAGATAGTTGGTTTGAGGAACTGAGTGCAAAAAGTTTCTTTGAGTTCTTCTTTGAATACTCTCTGCTACTGCTACAGCACCAATGGTATGTTTTCCAAAAGTATTGTTATAAGCTAATTGAAACTGAGTTACATGCTCGTTAATTTTCTCTTGAGTTCTGTCTCTGTATGGGTTATCGTTACCACCTGTTCTGTTATATACATCTGTGTTCGGATCGTAAGTAAATACATCATAAGTATACTCGAATGTATTGGTTAGCTGATCTGCGAAGTAGTAAGAATACATACCTTTTGCTGTAAGACCATCCAAAATTTCGTACTCACCTGTAAAGTTGGTTTGTAACACTCTCCAGTCTGATCTCCACCAACCTGTGATCTCTTTGTTTAACAAAGCCCAGTTAGTTTCGATGTTACTGATATGATTTGGATACTCAGGATTGTCATTCGCATATGGGCGCTCAGTAGGTCTGTTTCTAAATAGAGCGAATCTTGGCTGCCAATAATCGTCGTAACCCGGTACACCTGGATTATCTCTGGTTTCTATTCTACCATTTATTTGAGTACCTATCTTTAGTTTCTTCGCGATTTTGGTATCTACATTAGCCTGAAGGTTAGTTCTGTTAAATGTAAAATCGTCGAATACTGCGTCTTGATCAAACCTCGAAACCGAAAGGTAGTAGTTTGTATTTTCAGAACCACCACTCGCATTTATATTAATAGAAGACTGAGGTGCATTTTTACCCACTATAAAGTCGTACCAGTCAAATGATTGATAACCGGGCTCTGTTCCAGCTTTCCACTTCTCAAGTTCTTCAGAAGTGATTGGGGTGTTACCTCCCAAATTCATTTCTGCTTCTGCTTTTGCAACCATCCAGTTGTAAGCATCTACACCTTTTGGAAATCTAGACCAGTTTTGCACACCATAGTAAGTGTTTACATTTACTGTACTTTTTTGATTGGTACTACCTTTTTTGGTTGTAACTACTACTACCCCATTTGCTGCTCTTACACCATAAATTGCTGCTGATGCATCTTTTAGAATAGTAATACTTTCAATGTCTTGAGGAGCTATGTTATTAAATTGACCTTCATCTTTTTGGATACCATCGATTACGAATAATGGTGTTCCCATATTTCTAATTTGCAACCAAGCACCTTGACCCGGTCTACCATCTGGTTGTCTGAAAGACACACCTGCCATTTTACCTGCAAGCATACCACTGGTTGTTGCTGAGTGTACTCTTTCTAAATCTTTACTCTGTATGTTGCTAATAGCACCAGTTAAAGATTCTTTCTTTTGAGTGCCATAACCTACTACAATTATTTCTTCGAGTGATTGTATATCTGCTGCCATACCAACGCTAATGTCACTTTGGTTAGCAACTGCAATCTCTTGAGACTGAAACCCAATTGAACTGAAAACCAAAATAGCATCGTCACCCGGAATCTCTAATCTATATTTACCATCTACATCTGTGATTGTACCATTGTTGGTGCCTTTTATCAAAATGTTCACACCTGGTAAACCTAAACCGTCTTCTTCACTTGTAACGGTTCCGGTAACAACTCTCGGCTGAACAATTTCTACTATACCCGTATTGTTGTATAAGTCGCCCGGCAAAATATTAACAGAAATACTGTTATTAACCTGCTTAAATTTTAATCGGCATTCTCTTGAGATTTCCAACAATACCTCCTTTACAACTCTCTTTCCAGAGGTTAAAGAAATATTCTTGGTTCTAGGAATGTATCTCTTAGAATATGCAAACTCAAAATCGGTCTGGCTCTCGATAGTTTTAAAAACTTCGTTGACCGAATTGTATGAATCGTTTACAGTTACGTAAACATCTCTCACGCTTTTTCTTTGTGCCGCACTATCTTCTGCTAACAAAAATGTATAAAAGCATGTTTGCATTAAAATGCCGTATAGTGTGTATTTTGAAAGCATTTTAAGTAATCGTAAATAGTTTAATTTCAAATTCATATTTTTGTGTAGTTACTTAATTAAACAAAATTATAGTCCTTGCTAACCATGGTTGATTTGTTTGGCGACATCTGACGTATGGTTATAAGGATTTGAAGTTTTGTGGCAGTATCGTTGTTGGTACTGCCTTTTTTTAGCTCGTATTGTTCATATCATATTTGTTTTGTTTTTATTTTCCGACAATAAGTACATTGTTACCGTTAATTTCATATTCAAAATTCATTGCGTATCCAATACTAGCAAGTACATTGGTAAGCAACTCATTTCTATAAATGCCTTTAAAAGACCTAGCTATTTTTCCTTTGTTGTTAATCTGAATATCTACACCATACCAGTTCTCCAACTTCTCTTTAATTTCATCAATGTCTTCATCTTTAAAGGTAATCATACCGTCTTTCCAACCAAGGTCGTAGGCACTATCCAGTTTTTCTTTATTAAGCTGATTGTTTCTTAAAACTACTTTTAGCCCCGGTTCCAAATAAACAGGCTCTTCATCAGTCTTAGTCGTGTTTTCTACTTTCACTTTTCCTGAAACCAAAGTTATTTTTATCTTTTCTTTTTTAAATGCATTTATAGAAAACTTGGTCCCTAATACTGTTGTAAGCAGTTTGTCAGATTTTACAGTAAAAGGTCTGTTTTCGTCGTGAGCAATTTCAAAGTAAGCCTCCCCTTTTAATTCTACTTCTCGCTTATCTGCAGCAAAAGTTGATGGGTAAATAATGCTACTTCCTGCATTTAATTTAATAATAGAACCATCGCCTAAATTTAAAGTAAGCTTACTCCCCTTTTTAGCTTGCTTCTCTACATACACTATTGTTTGTTCAGGCTTTTTTAGCTCCTGCTCCTTTTTTGTTAATTGCTCCTTTATCGGAAAATATGCAACTACTGCCACAGCCAATACTGCAGCTATTTTCACAATTGTATTTAAATTGATAAATCTTCTCTTAGGTTTGGTTAAACTATCCACCTTATTCCAAGAGCTATTTACTAAATTCTCTTTTGGCTTAAACTCTTCAAAGCGCATTGCTCTAAACAGTTCTCGATTTTCTTTCGCAGAATTAGCCAAATCAGGATTATCCTTCATCCACTGTTGCCAGTAGTTATTAACCTCCTCATCATTGGAGTTAACCCACTTCCTAAAAAGGTCATTATTTAGAAAATCCTCTTTGCTATTCATAAAAATTTTAATATTTATAGTTGGTTTTATATTAAGGAGTCAAAAAGGTTTCATTTTTCCCATACTTTTTTAGAAAAAAGTATAAAATTTCCTGAAAAATTTTAGAAAAGGCTTATATACCTCCAAATAAGGCTTTTTTATAGCTAAAATAAATAAATTTTTTTTGATTGTAATTGAGATTAGAAGTTAAATCAACCACAAAAACTCCTATTTCTTTAAAACTTGGCAGTTATAAATATTGGAATAATCCAAATCCAAGATACACGAATAGCAAAGATTTTCTAAGCGTAGATATAGAATTGTGTATTTGGTTGTATGCAGTTTTAATTTTGATTTTTAAAACATCTGCTGCATCTATATAGCTCATGTCATTATAGAAAATCAAAAAGATAAGCTCACGCTGTCTTGGACTTAACTCTTCTATGCAAGCAGCTAATTTTTTCTCTAATTCAGTTTTATTCTCAGTATCTATACCTAAAGAGGCTGGATCGTAAGAAATTTCAAACTCTTCACGCCAGTATTTTTCAGCCTTGTCTTTTTCTTTTACTTCTTTGGCCAGTTGCTTGGTAAGCTTGTTTCTAAGGCACTTAAACAGATAAGGTTTTAATTGTTTAATGTTAAGTCGCTCTCTTGAATTCCAGATATCAATAAATATATCCTGAATAAAGTCGTCTACAACTGAGGAATCTATCCTAAATTGGCATCCATAATTATATAGCAAAGGATGGTAAAGCTTATATACTTTTTCAAATGCTTTACGGTCTCCTTTTAGGAAATTTTTAACAAGTAAATCAATGTTCCCAGTGCTATTTATATCCATGAATGTTTACTAAATTAACCTTCCGTTTAGTAATCCTTAAAGGAGAAATTTAAAGACAATAATTACAATTTCGATAATTAAAAAGCTTTTTTTGAAGTAAAGGGAACAATCTTTAAAGAATTCTACAAGTTTATTATCCAAAATTTTCAAAAGAGATGCTTAATGTCTATAAATGCAACTAAATCGTTTTATAGAAATATTAGCATTCTAAAATCTTCTTAATTTTACATCCTTTATTTAGTTTAAAGTATAAACTAAGCCTCCAATTTCGACTGGATTATTATATCTATAATTTACATATTAGCTAGCACATTTTTTACTTTTTCTGCATCTAGTGGCTTTTCTATATAACCAATAATATTGTTATATTCTGATGCTTTTTCTTTATCTGAAGGTCTGATAGATGAGGTAAGAATAATAATTTTTGTATGATTGGCACAATAGCCATTTTTTTGATAAGCTTCTAAAAACTCGAAACCATCCATTACAGGCATACTTAAGTCTAAAAATATATAATCTGGGCAGTTGTTTTCTAAAAATGAACAAGCTTGTAAACCATTTTCTACTGCACTGATGTTTACAATACCTACACTTTTTAAAACATTACTAGAAATAAAACTTGCGATTTCATCATCTTCTACAAGCAACACATTACTTGTTAAATATGCTTGTTCAGTCATACCTTTAAGCTTATAAATAAATCCTAAATTCAGTTCCTAAATTAATTTTACTACTAACTTCGATATGCCCACCTTGTGAATTTACAATTGTTTTTACTAGGTAAAGTCCAACTCCTAAACCATCTGTATGAGTATGCATTCTTTTAAATAAGCCAAATATTTTGTTAGTTCCCATCTCCTCGTTAAATCCAATACCATTATCTTTAACCGATAAGAGTGTTTTACCATTACAGATATTAGTAGATAAAAACACTTCTGATTTTACCATAAGATTTCTAAACCTTATCGCATTCTTTAATAAATTGTATAAGATACTGTGCAAGTGTGAAGGGCTATAGGTAATTTCTGGTGAATTGGAAAAATCTGCTCTTATGTTAATGTCCGATTCGATAATTTCTTCTTTTAATTTAAATTTCACTTCGGCTAATACATCTTCAAACAGCACTGACTCCTTCTCTACTCTCAAATTAGATTTAATAGCAATTACATCATTAAATGAGTTTAATTTATTGGTAAGTATTTCTACTACCTGTTTTATTTTATCAAAAATACTTCGGTTTTCATTACTGATTTTATTATCAATTAATGTAACTAAGCTTTGAAGGTTGGTAAGAGGTGCTTTTAAATCGTGAGCTGCTACATAAGAAAACTCTTCTAACTCAGAGTTTTTTATTGCTAATTGTTTATTCTTTAACTCTAATTCTACTTCTGTTTTGTGTAATTCTGATACATTTCTAGTAATTGTTAAAACAGACTTTACTTTACCTTGGGTGTCGAATTCAGGTGCTAAAATACTATGGAAGAATTCCACCTTTTCATTAAAAATATATTGCTTGTTGTGAGTTTGTTTTTTGCCAGTTTCAAATACTTGGGCAATTTTTTGCATCCAAGGGATAGACATACTTTCGGGATAACCTGCCTCTAGCGTTGTTTTATATAAAATATCTTCCCTTCTAGCAATTTGTAACTGCTCCAAACCCTGACTATTAATAAAAATTGCCCTCAGGTTTTTATCATATCTAAAAACGATGTCTGGTAGGTTTTCTACCAATGTTTTAAAAGTATCTTCACTTATTTCAACACTTTCTAATTCGGCGTTATCTCCTCTTTCCACTAAGTGTAAATCTGTTTTAGATCCCATTTTATACCCGTTTTATTCCGACTATACTAATAATTTACATGTATTAGATAATATTACATTGACATCTGACACTTAGATAATTTTAAAATACTCATTAAAAAAAACAACTGCTTTCAATCTAATAAATGTTTGATTCTAGATTTTTTTAACTTTTATTATAAATAATGGTAATTTTCTTTCAAAACGTATTCTAATCTAGCATAATTTCTCAATTTTTTTATTGAAATGCCAGTTAATTAATAAAATTTCAACATCATTATAACTGTTAGGTTTTAGCTTACTTTTTGTGTTTACCTCAATTATGGCAATGTTTTAATTGCTTTCTTACTCACATAATTTTTTCAATCCCAAAGTGATTTTTTTATCACATTTTTCTTCAACTGTTTCAATTTATTGCAATAAAATGTTTTCCTTTGTTTCACAGTTTTTTTACAAGTCTGATCTATGATAAACTCCTGTTCTTTGAAAATTATAATCAATTTTTTATCTAAAAAAGCAGGTTCTAAATCAATTCATTTTGTAATCACTGAACGCTTTTCTAACTTTAATTTTTTTTAATTTAAGTGTCAAAATTTGCTGAGTTTTCAGCACTTACTCTGTAACAATAATTTCTCTTAATGGCCGAAATAGTTTCGATTTTAAATTTGAAAGGTGGTGTAGGAAAAACTACAACTGCTATAAATCTTGGGAAAGCTTTATCAAGATTAAAGAAAAAAGTTTTGGTAATAGATAATGATAGTCAGGCAAATCTTACTCATGGTCTTGGATTTACTGATTTTAGCAAATCTGTTTACCATACTTACAAAGACAAAGAAAGCCTGCCTATCTTACAAGAAGATGAGTTCTTCCATATTGTACCTTCACAATTAGCACTGGCTTCTATTGAAAGTGAGGTAGAAAGCGACATTAACAGATACTACATACTAGCTGATGCGATAGAATCTGTTAAAAAAAAATATGATTTTGTATTGATTGATTGCCCACCTTCTTTGGGTGTTTATACCATCAATGCAATTACAACTTCTACTAAATTTCTTATCACAACTCAAACAGACAGGTTCTCTATAGATGGTCTTTTAGAAGTTTATCGCTTTATCAACAACAAAATAAAGAAGCGCCTTAATAGCAATATTGAACTTATGGGAGTGCTTATTACTTTGTTTATCCAAAATACTGTAGCTACCGATATTGGCTTAGAAGAACTAGAAAAACATTTTCCGGGAAAAATTCTACATACCCGAATTAGGCATACCACCAAATTTAAAGAAAGTACTATAGCTGGTGAAGATATTTTCACCTACGACCCAAAAGGCAAAGGAGCTCACGATTACGAAAACCTAGCATTAGAAATTCTGAAGAAAAATGGCTAAAACCAGAGATAAACTAAGACAAAAAGCAAAAGAGAATATCAATGTTTCTGCCGTTGATAATAATCAGGCATTCGACGATATTATTAGCAGGGCTGAGCGTAAGGAAATTATTATAGACCCAATACTCAAGTCTTTTATACCGCCATTGCAAGATGAGGAATTACAGCTTTTAAAGGATAGTATTGAGCAAGAAGGTGTAAGAGAAGATTTAATACTCTGGAACGATCCTGAAAGGGGGCATGTGCTGGTAGATGGCCATAACAGAATGGCAATAGTTAAAGGCCTTGAGCGTGAAGGCAAGACTGTAAAGTATGGAAAGAAATTTCTCGATCTACCAGACTTTGAATCTGTAAAAGACTGGATGATTATAAACCAGTTGGGCAGGAGAAACCTTACAAATGAACAGCGCAGCTACCTTCGTGGCTTGCGTTATGAGCGTGATAAAAAGAAAAAAACAAACTCTAAAGGAGTTAACCAGTTTAATAAAGACAAGGTTAATCGTCAAAATGACGAACAACCCACTCACATCAAACTAGCCGAAGAGTATAAAGTATCTCCTAAAACAATTGAAAGAGATGCAAGCTTTGCAAAGGGTATTAACTTTATTGGAAGTTCAAACCCAGAATTAAAACAGGAAATACTTGCCGGAAAAGAGAAAGTAAAAAAGTCTTCGCTGCAAAAGTTAGGTAAGTACAGTGGCAAGCAAAAACCTGTTTTTAAGTCGGTAAATGATATAGAAAAGTTTGTTTTAAAGGTTGACTCTAAGGAGGTAGTTAAGCTTACAGAAAACGATAATTCTAATGATTTTGTTAACTTAAAAAAAGAAACACTTGATGCTTTCTCTAAGCTATCTGTACAAAGTAATGCAAGTGAGTTTGACATGGTAAAAACATTATTAGATTCTCTTAAAAAAGAAGCTTTAAACAGCCAAAAACAGAAGTGATTTTTTAACCCCCTTATGCGATGGAACTGATTAAAATATACAAAGGCAATCTAATTTCTGCTCGCGATCTTTATGAATATCTTGAAGTAAAATCGAGGTTTAACGATTGGATTAAAAACAGAATAAATAAATACAATTTTAAAGAAAATGTTACTTTTACTAAAGTTTTAGTAAAAGGTACTGGAGGTCGCGGAGCAACAGATTATTTAATGACTATACACATGGCTAAAGAGCTTTGTATGGTCGAAAATAACGAATTGGGAGCCAAAGCCAGACAATATTTTATTCAGTGTGAAGAAACATTAAAAGCCCTTAAAGAAAATAAAAGGGTAGAAGCATTTTCAAAATTAGAGGCTACAAAACAGCGCTTGTTGGCTAATATCAAAAGTATTAATGGAACTTATGAAGATTACATTCAAATAGACTACAAAGGTCGTAAGGTCTTATTTAATGGCCAAACGATGGAAGATGTTGAATTACCACTTTTGTTACTTAAAGGTCGTGATTTTGCCACAGAACTAACTAACGAAAGCTTTAAACTCGGCATTACAGATTTAGACACTGTTGAAACTTGGAATAAAGAAAACCACAGCAAAGTTAGATCGATGATTAATGAAAACACTGGAAAGTTTCCTGAAGAACTAAACCCAGAGAAAAGAATTGAAAATAAAAATACTGAAGATGATGAATAGAGAAATTTCAACTGAATTTCTCTAATAAAAGTTTTTATATCTTTTATATATTATATAGAGAAAATTACCATCATAACTATCTGATAATCAATATCATGTACGCATATTTCCCGCATAATGTACAATAATTAAGTCGTAATAGACATATTTTAAGTCTTTACTTACCTTCTAAAAGTCAAAAGGTTAAAATGGTAAGTCAGAATGTACAAAATATTGCAATAAGTCATAATGTACAAGTAGTAAGTCATAATATACCAAAGGTGAGTAAAAAGAGACATTTAATAAGTCATAATGTACATAAATCGCGTCAGAATATCCCCACTACTAGTATAAATAGCCAATAAGTAAGTCATAATGTACAAGAGTTAAGTCATAATGTACTTGTTGCGAGTCATAATATACCCTGAACGAGTAAAAAAGATTATTTTTTACTTGTGCTAAATATCCTGAATGAATATTATTGATACATGAAAGTTAACAGCACCAATACAGTCAATTATCCGAGTAGGCTTCTCAAAATTGAGACAAGGCAGCAAATTAAGCAGCTTTCTGTTTTTGATGATAGTAATCAATTAAAACCAGATATAGCCAGTGAGATCAATAGTTCGATTCACAGGATTCTGAAATTGAATGAAAATGGGAAAGATGAATACTCAATTGAATTCCCTCAGGAGATAGAAGAGAGGCTGGATACTCAGATAAGAGATAAAATTGCTAAGCAGCTTACTGGTAATGAAGTAAGATTGCTTACTGCTGTATTGATACTGGCACAGCTGTCTCAATCGAGAAATGAGCTCACCTATATGGAAAATATAAACAGAGCATCATTTACTATTGAGTTGAGCACGCTTTACAAGTTTATGGGCATCAGATCTTCGGGACAGGCTCAAAGAACACAAGTTAAAGCTTCGTTCCAGAAATTACATCACAGAGAGTTTCTTATTCCGATAACCAAGTACAATCCTACTAAAGGTATGGGACATGGTTTTGAAATAAGAAGACTGCTAGAAATACACTCTTTCTTGTCTTTTGAGAATGGTAGTAAAACTATAAAAGTGAGTGTAGATTCCTCTTTCTTGAATTTACCTTCAAACAAACCTTCCACTTATTTCTCTCTTCCGATTGATATAAACAAAAAATTGAGAGCGATTTCTACTGGTAGACCAAACGTAGGAGTAGAGCTTTTTATCAAATGTTTGTATCAGGCGAGACACTGCACTTCTGAAAATAAAGTGGAGTATAGCTATAATCGTTTGGTGGAGATTATGAGACTCGACAAATACAAGCGGTCAAATAATTACAAGCGAATTAAACCGACCATTAACAAGGGAATGGATATGGCTAAAAAGCTTGGTTTGGTTTCTAAAGTAACCGAAGAGCTTACAAAGTTTGGTGAGATAAAGTTTGTAATAGAGTTTGCTGAGGAAGAAAGCAGTATGATCTGAAATGGTAGATAAGATTAAACTTTTTGCTAAAAAGTATTTTGGCTTAGTTATATCAATTTTGTTTTACATTTTTTTCTGGTTGCTACCCTACACTTATTTAGCAAGAGTTATGATAATCATGCAGCGGGTGGTATGATGGTAGTTGGGTGGAGTATGTTAGTATTGTTTGTTGTATGCATCTATTTATTGACTTTCACTATTTTGATGATTATAAAGAAAAGTGATAGGAAAATTCATTTTAGTATGATCTTTTTTGTCTTATCTCCTTTATTTTTAGTCTATCTATTCAATATGATACTTTTTCATAAGAAGAAATCTTAAATCGCTTAAAAAGTCATAATTAAACGATTTTAAGCATCCATTGCATCAATAATAATATCAAGGGCAGTATCCCAGGCTTTTGCAATATCGGGAGTAAAAGCCGCTCCCAATTCTTCTTGGATAGATTCGTAAATAATTTCTTTTATTAACAAATAATGTTCGTGCTTTACACCATAGAGTTTGTGTTGTTCTCCCAAAGACCGAAGCCCTAATTTTAGATGTTCTGGTCTGCTTAATCCGTAAATAATTCCGCGTAACATATGAGTGAGCATTTTACCTTGCTCAGTCATATTCTCTTGAAAAAGTTTTTTAACACTAGGCGCTCTTTCAAAAACTTTAGCATAAAAATTAGTAGCAAAATGCTCTTCATTTTTCAGTAATACATTTAGTGTTGACTGTACCCCAAAACTCACATCAGGATTGGTATATCTAAGAATTTCGTAAACAGCAATTAGTTCGTCTTTGCCTTTTAAGGCTTCGGTAGAAATTTTCCCAATATCGAATATTCCTTCTGGTAGGTTTTTGTAGAAGCTTTCAGAAGCTAGCAAGTTGGTTTTAAGTTCTTTATTTTTTCCCTGTATTCTGCTTGTTACATTTACCGAGTCACCTATTACAGCAAACTGTTTATGTCTGGAGTGGCCGATATTTCCGACAAATGCTTTACCGAAATGCAAGCCGATTCCCACTTCAAAATTTGCATTAAATTCCTTTAATTCCCATTTATTTAATCTTTCTAGGGCATATAACATTCCTAAAGCAGCTCTTGCAGCATTTGAACACATTTTAGTTTTAGAACATTTGTCTGTTCCAAAAAGCGCTACAATTTCATCACCAGCGTATTGGTAAATTATGCCATTGTTCATAAAAACAGGATCGCCCAACGTACTAAAAAAGCGATTGAGCATATGTGCCAAATCGAAATTAGAATGTTGGTTTGCCAAAGGTGTAAAATTGCGCATGTCACAAAATAGAAATGCCAGTTCTAACTCATCTCCAATACCAAAAGGAATTGTTTCTAATTGAAGATTACTAATCTCGGCACTTGTCCAAAGTAATCTTTCTAAAGCTACTTGGTTGTGTTTAAGTTTTGTTTGGCAACCCAAACGGATAGAAGGGTCCCAGTTTCTTTTTTTAGCAGTTTCAATTTCTTGTTTTGTTGGCGAAGAGAGATTTTCTGCTCCGTCGATCACCCTAATTCTGCAAGTGGTGCACAAGCCATGACCTCCGCATTCGTGCAAATGTGGTATTTTATTAATAATAGAATATTCTAATATACTTAATCCGGGTTTCTCTACAGAAACTTCCCGGTTTAGGTCACAATACCTAATGGTAGATTTAACCTGAGCCATTGCTAAAAAGGGGATGATGAAAAAAAGAAATATACTTATACTTTCTCAATTTTACCTACTAGGCAATTGTAAATTCTTCTCTAAAGAAAAAAAATACTTAGAAAAATAGCCTTTTACAGGTTGTTACAACACTATTTGAAAAAAAAATAAAAAAATTTTTCAGCGGCCGGTAATAATCTTTTTCCCCTTCCTATTAAGCCTCGAAAACACCCGAAAATGGGATCTAAAAATTCTAAATATTGAAAATTTAAAAAAAACAAGATCATGACTAATTCACTGAAATTTGAAACTTTACAATTGCATGCAGGACAGGAAATCGACGAAACAACCCGTTCGAGAGCAGTTCCAATCTACCAGACAACTTCATACACATTTAAAAACTCAGAACACAGTGCTAACCTTTTTGCACTAAAAGAATTTGGCAACATCTATTCTAGAATAATGAATCCAACTGCAGATGTTTTCGAGAAACGCATCGCAGCTTTAGAAGGTGGAGTAGCAGCCATTGCAGTAGCATCGGGACAAGCCGCTCAATTTGTTGCACTAAGTAACATTCTACAAGCAGGAGATAATTTTATTAGTACCAAAAACCTTTACGGAGGCTCTTACAACCAATTTAAAGTCACATTTAAAAGATTGGGTATTCAGGCAAGATTTACTGAAGACGACGAGCCCGAAACATTTGAAAAATTAATTGATAGTAAAACAAAAGCCATTTATCTTGAAACTATTGGTAATCCTCGATTCAACATTCCAGACTTTAAAAGCATTGCTTCTATTGCTCAAAAGTATAATATTCCTTTGGTTGTGGACAATACATTTGGTGCTGGAGGTTATTTATTCCAACCAATTAAATACGGTGCGAATGTGGTGGTTGCTTCTGCTACTAAATGGATTGGTGGGCATGGCACATGTATAGGTGGTGTAATTGTAGATGGCGGTAATTTTAATTGGGGCAATGGGAAATTTCCTCAATTTACAGAACCAGCAGAAGGTTATCATGGAATCAAATTCTGGGAAATTTTTGGAGAAGGAAACCCAATTGGTTTGCCAAATGTAGCTTATGCCATCCGATGCAGAGTAGAAGGTTTAAGAGATTTTGGTCCATCTATCAGTCCGTTTAATGCTTTCCAGTTGATACAAGGATTAGAGACACTTTCGCTGAGAATGGAAAGAACCGTGCAAAATGCATTGGAACTAGCCACTTGGTTAGAAGCACACCCGATGGTTGAGAAAGTAAATTATCTGGGATTACCTTCTAGTCCTTATCACGAATTAGCCAGAAAATATTTGCGTAAGGGATTTGGCGGAGTATTAACTTTTGAATTAAAAGGAGGACTTGAAAAAGCGGCAAAATTTGTAGATAGCTTAGAGTTGATTAGCCATTTGGCAAATGTTGGAGATGCTAAAACTTTGATTATCCAACCGGCAGCTACTACACACCAACAATTGAGTGATGAAGAACAAAAAGCGTCTGGTGTTACTCCAAATCAATTGAGAATTTCTGTGGGAATTGAGCACATAGATGATATAAAAGCTGACTTGCAAAATGCATTTGCAAAAATCTATCTTTAATACATACTAAATTATGGTCTATATTACTACCCGCTTAAGATTTAGGCGGGTAGTTTTTTCTTTCTTAAAAAATACGAAAACATAGAAGCTAAAATAAATACAGTAATAATTACTGTAGCCCACCAGCTTGTAGTAGCAAATGGAATTTTAACCGGAGTAGTGTCGCCTAAAAGCACAAATGTTGCCCAGTTTGCAGGGTGCGCTTTTAAAGGATCTGCCGTTTTGAGGTACTTTAACTTTGCATCTCTTAAAGCTTCGTTTTTTGGTAAACCAGCTTTTAAGTTTTCAAAGAAATAACCCATTACCTCAGTAGTTGGTTGGTCTTTTGCCCGCCACAAACTCATTACAATACTTGGGCAGCCCGCATATTGGAAAGCCCTTGAAAGACTCATAATACCTTCCCCTTTCTGAATTTTACCATATCCAGTATTGCAAGCACTCAATACAGCTAAATTTGAAGAAAGCTTTAGTCCATAAATTTCAAAGGCATTTAAAAAGCCATCATCTAAACTGTCGGTTGTATTTTCTGCTGTTTGCGTAAACAAAAGTTTAGATCGGTTGGGGTCTTCATCGTCTACCGTGGCATGCATAGCAAGATGTAAAATAGCAGTAGATTTATTTAAATTCTTAAAATTAGTTTCGGTAGCATCATCTCCTAAAAATGCTTTGCCTGAAAAAATACCAGTAGCAAAATTTACTTCTTTAGATGTTCCTGAAAGTTGAGACAGGGCATCTCGATACATAGCCAGCGTATTATTTCCAGACTCGATTTGATTGGAGTAGTCTGGTGCAAAACCAACATAAGAAATTTGCGGCTTTGTATCGCTAATAAATTTACCTGTTTCTAAAGTCATAGAGTTTACATAAGACAAAGCATAATCTTCCACCAAAAAATGAGGTTTGGCTGTTTCTATCGACAGTTCGCTAACCAATGCATCGAAAGGCAAATAACCAAGAATACCATCAGGAACAATGGTAATAGTTTCGATAGCATCGTGGTTAGCCAATGGTTTTTGTACCAACTCTTTGTAGATTTTAAAAGCAAGATGATTGATTGTGCTAAAGTCAGATTGATTATCGGAAATGGCTTGTCTGAAAATTTGTAGTTCTTTGGTGCTTAAATCTTGTTTTTGTGTTTTATCTAGTGTGATAGAATTGTTTGTGATACAGAATATATACCAACTATTTTCACCTTCGAAGTAAGAGAGCACTGCCTGTTTATTTGGTAAGTTTTCCATAATACCATTTACTGAAGCTACCTCTAGGTTGTATTTCATATCGTAATATTGAGGGTAGGCATCGGCAATTTTTTTAGAAAGAGAATCGTATTGCCATTTTAGATTGATAATCTCTTGAGAGATTGCTTCTGATTCAGGTTCGTTTGCCAGATTTTGTTCAGCCAATGTAATTTTTTGCTTAAGCGTTTTTTCCTGTTGTAAAATATTTTGAGGTACACCCTGTATGTTGCTTATCTCATCTGCTTGAATGGTTTCGGCTAAGATGGTGGCTTTATTTTTTTCTGAAAACTCAAAAGCCATTTCCAGATACTTAACCGAATCGGTTTTGAGATAAATCTCATTGCAGAGTTTAATGGCTTTTTCGTAAACATGCACCGTTTCTTTTTGCAATAAAATTTTAGAACCTTCTGCAATGTAACCCCTGCGTAAATGATCGATCAAAGCATTTGCATGCTTGTATCTTTCCAAAGCATTATAAAGTGAAGATAAGTTGGCATCAGCATTTTGGTATTCTGTTTCAAGTATAGCAGCATCTTCAATTAATAAATCCAGTAAAACGGTAGGATTAAGTATTTTTTCAAAAGAAGATTCTTGATTAAAGTTGATCTTATAAAATGAAACTGAGCCAATTCCGGCTTTAATGGCATTTTTTGCTTCTGTAAATTTTTCTTGTTCCCTATAAAGTTGTGCAAGTTGTTGGTAATTATCTCCAATCCAAGGATGAATGTCTTTATAAAGGGCTTTTACAATTTTTAAAGCAGTTTGCAAATGTTGTTCGGCAATTTTGTAATTCCCTTGTTTTTGATTTAGTAAAGAGAGAGATGTATACAAATCGTGTGTTTGTGGATGTATTTCTCCTAGTTTATCCAAACTTTCTTTCATTGCTACATTGTAAAAGCTCAATGCTTTGTCGTATTTCTCACGCGAAAGGTATATATCTCCCAAGTGTCTGTTAGATGAAACCGCCACTTCGTGTAAGTTATTTGCATTTGCAATTATAAGAGATTTTTCAAGGTAATATTTAGCTAAAGAATCATTTTCCAGATTGTTATAAGAGATTCCCAGATTATTATAATTGTAAGCAAGCAGCCAGTAAGTTTCGTCATGCATGCTTATATCAATCTCATTGGCTTTTAGATAATAAGTTATTGCATGGTTTACATCTCCGGCTTTATCATACAAAATTCCCATGTTCACATATACATCAGAAATTTTTCTATGGTACTCACCAAAATGCGATTTATAAATAGGTAGTGCTTTAAAATAACAATTTTTAGATTTACCGTAATCGCCAATATCCATATACAAAATACCGAGGTTGTACAGCGAATGTCCAGTAGTTACATCATTATCACCTAATTCATTTAATCTTATATCGTAAGTTTTTTGTTCATATTCTAAGGCTTTAAAGGGCTTGCCAACTTGCCTGTAAGCTCTTCCGAGATTGCTATAAGGCACAGCGAGTTTTAAATCATTTTTATCATAAGTTAGTAACAAAGTTGCTATACACTCATCATAAAACGGAATGGCTTCTTCGAATTTATAATCTCGAAAATAGCAATTTGCAGTTCGCAATAAACAATGTCCAGCTCTACTATAGACTTCTGCCTGCTTAAACTGATTTGCGGCTGAATCATAATACAGAGAAGCACTGTCGTAATTTTTGGTAGTGTAAAACTCGTTGGCAATTTGCCAAGTAGAATTTGCTTGTGTAGTATCGGCTGATTGAGAGAATAAAATTCCGGGATAACAAAGTATTGTTATTAAAATATACCTGATAGCCATTTTACCGATATTTAGAAGTGAAAAAGTCGCTTAAATAAATCTACATAAAAGCATCAATATATAAAAAAGGAAAATTATTTAATTGAAAACCAATGACTTGTTAAGTATTTAAAAAATCTTTTGTGTGGCCGGTAATAATTCTGATTAGCAAACTATTAAGGGCAGAAGTTAAAACTAAAACACAAAGTAATGGAAACTACAAAAACAACTGAAATCAACTTTAAGGTGGCTACAACCCAATTTTTAACAAGAGAAGAGATAATCGCAAATTCTGTATTTGTATTGGAGCAAGGTTGGGACAAGGCAATTAGCGAATGTGCAAGAGCAGGAGCTAGCATCGTGCTTCCTAATCTAAACATGGGTTCTTTGTTATTGGCACAAACTATTATAAGACAAGGCAAACCGTACATTGTTACCACCGAGTCACTTTGGGAGAAACTAGAAAATGCTTTGCACCACTATCCGGAAATATTGAGCAAGTTAAGTATCATATTTTTTGAGTCAGGTACAATTAATGGAATATGTCCATCTGTAAATTGAAAATCATTAAATAACAAAGTATGAATTAGATTTTTACTAATTGAATGTAATGTGGATGCGATTAAGATGATATGCGGATTAAAACATAAAATAGCCATTTTCTTTGTTTGAAGGCTTACAAGAAAGGTTTTTTAAATAAAAATGTTTAAATTAAATCTGTAAAATTCGCAACATTCATTTTGATATGATGACAGTTGATACTGTAAGTGGTAATCAGGCAATAACTGAGATTAGAACTGGTGGACAAAAATATTTGCAAAGCCTTTATGATGCTCATAGAAAAGAGTTTGTAAAGTGGTCGCTCAAATACTTTAGGTTAGATGAAGATGTGGCAGTAGAGATATATCAGCAAACCTTTATAGCTTTTTATTACAACATTAAAGAGGGTAAACTAACCGAACTTAAAAGCAGTGTAAAGACATACCTTTTTGCTATTGGTAAAAACCTAATGAGAGAACACTTTAAGTCTAAACAGAAATTTGTTGATACACCAGAAGAGAATTTTTTAGATACAGAGCTAGACGATTCCATTATGGCTAAGTATGAAAATGCTGGGTTAAAAGAAACCATAAAAGAATACTTGCAAAAGATTGGCGAACCTTGCAAAACAGTAATAGAGCTTTACTATTTCAGGCATTTCTCGATGGATGCAATTGCAAATCGATTAAATTATAAAACCGAACAAATCGCCGCCAAGCGAAAATTTATTTGCTTGAAACAATTAAAGTCGCTTATGACAGGAAATTTATAATAACCAGATATTATGGAAGAGCCATCAAAAGAGAGGTTGATTCAGGATTACCTGAATGGCACACTCACAATAGAGAAGAAAGCATTGATTGAAAAAGAGCTGGAAGAAGATGCCGAATTTGCAGCCGAGGTGAAAGAGTTTGAAACTTTAGAAACAGGTCTCCATAGCATTGGTGTAGATGCATTTAAGGAAGATATGTTGCAGTGGGAAAAGGAGTATCAGCAGAAACAAAAGCCAACGGGTAAGATTATAAAATTTTGGCCGGGTTATTTGGCAGTAGCTGCTACTATTTTACTTCTGTTGGTGGCTGGTTTATTTTTATACAATACTGAGTCAGATAACAATGCTTTGTATGCATCGCATTTTGTTGCTTACGAAGATATGATTATCAGTAGGGGAGAGGCAAGTCCAGAATCTTTACTTATTACCGGAATGGAAGCTTATAATAACGAAGAGTTTGCGACAGCTTCAGAAAAATTAAATGGCTATTTGGTAAAAAACACCGAAAATAAAGGAGTAGCTTTATACCTAGGTATTGCTCAAATGCAAATTGGTAAATACACAGAAGCTGCTTCAAGTTTTAATATGGCTCAACAAGATTTAAAATTTAAACAGCAAGCTCAATGGTACGAAGCATTACTTTATATTAAAAGTGAACAGCTTGATAAAGCTAAATCTTTATTACAGCAGATAAGTAAAGATACACAACATTATAAGTCTGAAGAAGCAGTGGAAATATTGGAAGAGCTAAACTAATTTTCCCTTAAAATACCGCAATTTGCCAAGATGATTTAAATTATGTTAATAAGAGCTAGATGTTCTGGCTCTTTATTTTTTGCCCACGTAAATAAAAATGGCGCTTGCCATTTTTTTCTTTCAATCATATCGAAACCACCAAATCATGATTTTTTTCAACTCAAACCTCTTGGGCAATGAATGCTATTTATTTTTTATCAAAAACCTTAAGAATATGCAGTGTTAATGGACTCATAATTTTATTCTTATTTTTTGTTAGTACTTGTAAAGATGATGATACTACAGAAGAACCCGAACCACAACCAATTATCACTTCTATCAATCCAACCTCTGGACCAATAGGTACTGAAGTTGCCATCTCTGGGTCTAATTTTAGTGAAACAGCCTCTCAAAACACAGTTAAGTTTAATTCGACAAATGCCACTGTAAAATCATCAAGTACAACCACTATTGTAGTAGATGTTCCAGATGGAGCTACTACCGGAGAAATAACAGTTACGGTTAGAGCACAAACAGCTACAGGACCAGATTTTACTGTAGAAGAAGAAGTTACAGGAATTGAAATAGATTGTTCTGAAAATGAAATAACAAGTTCTATAACTTGGAAAGATGTAGAAAGCGGTGATGCTGTAGATTACATTGTAAACTGTGCTATTTCAGTAACAAATAATGCTTTGCTCACAATAGAACCCGGAGTTATTATAAAGTTTGAAGGTGATGAGAGCGGAATCTTTACTAGCGATGGAGGAGGATTAAAAGCAGTGGGAACTGCAGATGAACCAATAAAATTTTTGGGAACTAGTGAAAATACAGGAGTTTGGAAAGGAATTTACTTTGCTTCTACAAATCCTGAAAACCGTCTCGAATATGTAGAAGTAAAACATGCAGGAAGAACCGAATCGGCACAATCTGGTGTGAAAGGAGCTGTGCAACTTTCTAAAAAAGATGATTCTCGCGGAAGTATTGTGCATTGTACAATCTCCGAAAATGATGGCTATGGAGTGTTTATTACTGAAGAAAGCAATTTGGAAGATTTTAGTGAAAACACTATCAGTGATAATGAGCTCTCAGCAGTTGGAATAGATTTTAATCAAATAGGTAAGTTAGATAGCGAAACAAGTTATGCAAGTGGAAATGTGCAGGCCTATGTTGATGTGAGTAATGCTACGCTCGAAGTGGATGCAACTGTAAAATTGATTGATGTAGCTTACAGATTTACAGAAGGTAGTAAATATTATGTAGAAAAAGCTTTAACCATAGAACCAGGAGTTACAATGGAGTTTACTTCTGGCTCAGGTTTGCGAATGGGAGTGAGCGGTACAGATTGTTCGCTTACCTCAGCTTCTCTCAATGCAGTGGGAACAGCATCTGACCCGATAACATTTAAAGGAGTAACAGATGGAACTGGCAGTTGGGTAGGTATTGGTATTAATTCATCTAGTCCGAGTAACAAACTGATATATTGTAATATTTCTGGTGGTGGAGCTGCTAAGATTTTTAATGCAGGTGATAAGTTTGCCAACATTACCTTACAATGCGATAGTAAAGTCACCATTCAAAATTCAACAATTAGTGAAAGTGGCGAATATGGCATTTACGTTTTAGATGAAGATGCCGTGTTGGATGAATTTGAAAGTAATACTTTAACCGATAATGGTGCAGCTCCAATTTTTATGTATTTCCCGCATATTGGTGAATTGGATAGTACAAGCACTTATCTATCAGGTAATGAAAACCCCTACATACTTGTTTCTGGTGAAGCATTGTCTGATAATGAATTAACTGTGAAAAGTCTAGATGTACCCTATCGCATAGCGGTAAGTAAATCAGGCAGGTCTGTTTATGTAGAGCAAGCGATCACCATAGAACCGGGAGTAATATTTGAATTCGAAACTTCTTCAGGGTTGATACTGGGTAGCCCGGGGGTAGATTGTATTCCAACAACAGGTTCAATTAATGCTGTAGGTGTAGCAGATAATCCTATTATTTTTAGGGGAACAACTGAAGGGCAAGGCACTTGGCAAGGAATAGGGATTAATTCTAGTACTTCTCAAAATGTATTTGAATACTGCGAAATTTCTGATGGAGGTTCTGAGCAATTATATAATGCAGGTGGTCAAGGTAACATCGTAATTCATTGTGATGGAGATTTAAAAATTCATCATTCAACCATTAAAGATAGCGGAGGTTGGGGAATCGATTTTGTACAATCTGCCAACGATCTCGACTTGGATGATAACACTTTCGATAATAATACTTCTGGTGATATTTCACTCTAATCTTTTAATACTTAAAACACGCTGCTTTTCTCGAAAAGTAGCGTGTTTTTTTATTATCAATTTTCAAATTAATAAAAACTGCAATTGCGAATAAAATATTAATCCTCTATATTTACTGCAATCACGAATAATATAACATGAAAATAACGAAGTTAGGAGAATTTGAAGAATTGGTTTTACTCACGGTGATAGTCTTAAAAGAAGAAGCTTACGGAGTGGCCATTAAGAAAGAATTGGAAGATAGGCTAAACTCAACTTTGAGTGTGGGTTCGATTCAGTCTGCTTTAAAAAGAATGGAAGAAAAGGGTTTGCTCACCTCAGAATTTGGTGAAGCTACTAACAGAAGGGGAGGAAAGCGCAAAAGAATTTACGAAGCAACACCTTATGCTTTTAAAGTAATATCAGAACTAAAAGAAATTAGAGTAAGCTTATGGGATGCCATTGCCTCATTTAAGCCGGGTTTTAATATGGGCTAACATGCGCTGAAATACCTATTGTCAAATTATAAAATTACTATGAAAGATTCATCTTCTATTGATCATCATCCACCTCGGTGGCCAGTAAAAATTTTAAAACTTCTTTTAAAGAATGAATATCTGGAGGAGATAGAGGGTGATTTGGAAGAAGTTTTTCAAGATAATGTAGAGATTCATTCTCCTACAAAAGCTACGCGAAAGTACATCTGGGATTCAGTAAAACTGATTCGCCCCTCATTAATAAAAAACCTTAGTGTCAATCCATATTCTAGTGTCGGTATGTTCAAAAACAATTTAAAAGTCTCATTCAGAATACTTAAAAGAAACAAAGCTTATACATTTATTAATGTGTTGGGTATGTCTGTTGGTTTGGCCATTGCCATGCTCATTATGCTATATGCACAGTTTGAGTTGAGTTACGAAGATTATAATCCACAAGCGAGTAGAATGGTGCGGGTTACGCTGGACTATTTAAGTGGCGAAACGGTAATCCATCAAGATTGTGAGACTTATCCACCGCTTGGCCCATTAATGAAAGCGGAGTTTAGCGAAGTAGAAGAATTTACACGAGCTTACCACAACGAAGAAAAAACCATCCAAATAGATGATCAGTTTTTTAGGGAATCTAATATCTATGGCGTTGATCCCGCATTTTTCACTTTGTTCAATTATCCATTTATACAAGGGAACCAGAAAGGCGTATTTACCAAAGCTTACGAAACAGTGTTAACCCGATCTCAAGCTTATAAATATTTTGGAAAAATAGATGTTGTAGGAGAATCATTGAAAATGGCAGGTGTAGAAACACCATTTAAAATTGTAGGTGTTATTGAAGACTGTCCTCCAAATACGCATTTAAAATTTAATATGTTGATCTCTTACCCAACAATGAATGTGCAGTTTCGAGATACAGAAGACAATTGGAATGGAAACAACACTTATACCTATCTTTTACTAAATGATAAAGCGAATTTGGCAAACTTTGGCTTAAGTATGCAAGCCTTTACCAAACGCTTAATAGATGATGAAAAAGTGAGAGATGAAAATGTGGTTTCTCAACCTGTAAAAGACATTCATCTATATTCCAATAAATCTTTTGAACCCGAAAAAAATGGTGATGCTACTTCAGTTTATTTCTTGTTGGGTGTAGCGCTTTTGGTAATTATTATCGCCATTGTAAACTACATTAACCTCTCAACTTCTCGCTCGCTAGATAGAGCCAAAGAAGTGGGGATTAGAAAAGTTTTGGGAACCTCGATGTTTCAGCTTCGCACTCAGTTTTTAACTGAATCGATCTTAATTAACTTATTTGCAGGTGTTTTATCTCTCATTTTAATGTTGGCAACTTTTAGTGAGTTTAAGAATATGGCTGGTTTGCCTATGGACTTTCACTTTATTGGGAACAGTACATTTTGGTTAGTCTTAGTTTCAATTATCATTTTAAACAGTCTACTGTCGGGAGTTTTCCCAGCGTTTATACTTTCTTCATTTAAGCCGGTATCTATTCTTAAAGGCAGATTTTCGCATTCTGCCAAAGGAACATTTATGCGAAAATCCTTAGTCATTTTTCAATTTGCCATTACAATCTTTCTGTTAATTCAAACACTCACTGCCGAAGAACAACTGAGATATATGCGCGAAAAAGATTTGGGTTTAAATATTGAAAGAACCATTGTTGTTGCCTCACCACACGATAGAGATTTGGTAAAGAAAAATCACCAAACCTATAAAAATGAGTTGGAGAAATTTGCCCAATTTACTTCTGTAGCAACTTCAAGTTGTGTTCCGGGATTACCCGCACACGACATGGGAACTACAACCTCCGTTAGACTTGTAGGAGCAAAAGAAAATAGCTTCAATTATTACATTTTGCATATGGATGCTGGCTTTATTCCTACTATGGAAATTGAAGTATTGGCTGGAAGAAATTTTATTGAAAATGCAGAAAGAGACGACGAAGTAATTCTAAATGAAGAAACTGTGAGGTTGTGGGAAATTGCAAATCCCGAAGAAGTAATAGACAAGCAAATAAAATTTTGGGGAAAAGAACTCACCATTGTTGGTGTAATTAAAAACTTCCATCAAGCAAGTGCAAAATCAGCTTATTTGCCTATGATATTTTTGCCTGAAAACTCAGGACTTGCTTATACCAGTATAAAAACTACTGCCGGAGATATAAAAGCAAATCTGGCTTTGATAGAAGAAGTTTATAACAAAAATTACCCTAACAGCCCATTTGAGTACTTTTTCTTAGATCAAGAATACGATAAACAGTTTCGAGCAGATGAGCAATTTCAGCAAGTATTTGGTACGCTTACAGGCTTCGCTATTTTAATCGCCTGTTTGGGTTTATTCGGTTTGGTTTCTTTTACCATTGCCAAGAGAGCCAAAGAAATTGGCGTGCGAAAAGTATTAGGTGCGGAAGTTTGGCAAATCATCCTTTTACTTTCTAAAGACTTTGTTTCATTGGTGTTGTTTTCTATGATTATCGCCATTCCGCTCACTTTCTTTATCATCAACAATTGGTTAGAAAGATATGCATTCAGAATAGATTTAAATGTGTGGTTGTTTGCTATTCCTGCACTGTCAGTTTTATTAGTAGCAGCAATTACAGTTGTGATAGAAACATGGAAAATTTCCCGAGCCAATCCGATTAAATCACTTAGGAGTGAGTGATTTGATTTAAAAAAATAGATTGTATTGAGAAATAGGTTAGCTTATCAGATAAAATGTGAATTTATTCCCATTGTGAGTATTGATGTATTTCAATTTTGCTATACAATTGCTTAGGTTCACATTTTATCTTTTAATTCTCAACTGTGATTTTTCCATTCTGCCATCCTTTAGGAAGGTAGAGGTTTAAGCCTTTGTCATTTTCTATACCAATCAATTTATTCTGTAGTTCAATGCTTCTCATACCAATTTCTGCTCGGTTCTTATTTACAGCTTTTAGATATGCGGAATGCGGTATGCTTCCAAGGAATCCAAATGAAGTTAAAGAATGATGATTAAGTGCTGCAATTCTCCAATCTGCTATTACAGCAAATTCATATGTAGAAATTTCTCCCTTTTTGAGAGCGTCTATTAGCTTTGGTTTTAAGTTAGAATATAATGTATCATTTAAATTATATTTTACAGAAATTGAATTATGATGACTCAAAATAACTGAACCCCATAAATCATTTCCAATCAGTTTTTCACCCGGATATCCAAATCGATCTAAAATATTATTCAATTTTTCCATTTGCTTTTCACTATGTGGGGCAAATTTTTTCTCTGAATATCTTCTTTTAGCTTTTTGTCCAATTTTTACAAATGCACCGAATGCTTTTTTCTGATCTTTTTTGAACATTACATGTACTTGTTCTTTTAATTCCATATTAAGCCTGAGAAGATATTGATTATGTAGTGAATCGTATTCTTGTTCAATATTTTTCCAAGCAGGACTTTTATGAAACAGTTTAAGTTTATTGTCTTTTGAGATATTCTTTAATGTCCATCCATTTGCAATTCCTAATCTGATAAACTTAAAACCAGCTTCAAAATCTTTTTCATATGCGCATAACTGAGTGGCAACTTTAATATCTCGTAAAAAAATAAAATCATATTTTTTGAATAGAGTCTCATAATGCTCAATAGCTTGACTGAATTTATTTTCAGCTATAAGTTGCTCGCAACTAATTATTTCTTTGTTGTAAACTAGGTAGTTGTCTTGCCCAAAAGTTTTGATATTAGAAGAAACAAGGATGATGGTAGTTAATAAAAAGACTAGATAAATTTTCATATAATAAGAAAATGTGTAGAAATCTCTAATGGTTGCAAACTAAGATATTTAGTGCCTTTTTTCATCAATCTACACAACATTGAACACCACTTTTCTAGCCATTTTGACTTTAGTAAATCTCAATTTTTAAAACTTGCATTTGCTAATTTGCTATAAATCCTCTTTATTTAAAAAACCGCACGCCAATAAGCCCATATTATAATCTTCCTCAGAACTTGCAAAAGTTCTCAGCAACGCTAAATGATCAATTATTTATAGACTCTTATGTTACATAAAAGATTACCCCACATTTATTTTGGGTTGGCAATTTTTTTTGCTTTCTCAAGATGTACTACCACACCCAATCTTTCTGAACAGATTGCTACTGAAACAACCAAAGATATTTTACTGAAAGAAGGTACCAACATGGCTTCTGTTTTATCTCCCGATAAAAAAACATTAGCTATAGACTTACAAGGTACTATTTGGTTGGTGCCGGCAGAAGGTGGAAGTGCAAAAGCAATCACCGATGCAATGGGCGATTGCCACGAACCTGCTTGGTCGCCAGACGGTGCTAAGCTTACTTTTCAATCTTATAAAAGTGGCAATTATCAGATTTGGTCAGTGAACAGCGATGGCACAGAATTGACACAAGTAACAGAAGGTGAATTTGATTCTCGTGAACCACACTGGTCTGCAGATGGGGCAAGTATTATTTTTTCGTCTGATAGAAATGGCAATTATGATATTTGGAAAATAGATATTGCTAATAACAAATTGAAAGCTTTAACTACCGATCCGGCAAACGAATATAATCCAGCTTTCTCAGACGATGGACAGTCAATTACTTATGTTTCTGAGAATAAAAATGGCAAAGGTATTTATGTGATGAAAGCTGATGGTAGCGACAACCATTTAGAAGTAGAATCAAAACTAACGGTGGCATCTCCTTCATGGAGTCCAGATGGAAAAAGTATTATTTTTAGTTCATACACCAACAAAAACAGTGAGTTAATACACCATACAGTTGGAGATGTAAGCGCAGATAAAGTTGTAGCGACCAACGAAGATATATTTCCATTTAGAGCAAGTTGGGTAGATAATCAAGAAATATTTTATACTTCCGATGGTAACATCAAGAAAAGATTTATTGGTGAAGATGGCGTAGTAACTATTCCATTCGAAGCAACGGTACAACTCAACCGACCAGATTATAAGAGAAAGCAATACGATTTTAACGATTCCTCATCGCAACCTGCACTGGGCATTATGGGGCCGGCCATCTCACCAGATGGAAAAACAGTTGCCTTTGCCGCTTTGGGTAATATTTATATAAAGAAAGAAGGAACGGAATCTGCTGAAAAATTAACTGATGATAAGTTTGTAGATATAGACCCAACTTGGTCGCCAGATGGAAATAAGCTTGCTTATTTGTCTGATAAGGCAGGTAACATGGATTTGTGGGTGAAAGATTTTACAACTGGTAAATCTGAAAAACTAGTTGATTTAGAAAAGGATTTAGGTTTTCCTGTATGGTCGCCAGATGGAAAAAGCATTGCCTTTTTTGCCAGAGATGAAAGAAATGTTTGGGGTTACGGAGAGCTACAAATTGTAGATGTAGCAAGTGCTTCGGTTAAGTCTTTAGAAAATACATGGTTTGTACCGAGTAAACCAAGTTGGTCAGCAGATAGCAAGATACTAGCTATTATGGTCTTAGATAAATACTCTAGCAGATACAGAGAAGGCTTGAGTAAAATTTTGCGTATTACTACAGATGGTGATGAGTTAGGTTATGTTTCTCCCGAAGAAGGAAGAACACCAGCCATCAGAAATATAAACGGACCGTCTTGGTCACCAGACGGGAAGTATATGGCCTACGTGCAAGATGGCTTGCTATGGCAATTGCCAGTAGATGCCGAAGGAAACCCAACTGGCAAACCAGAAAAACTCACAGAAGAATTATCATCAGCACCAACTTGGACGGCAGATAGCAAGAAAATTTTGTATCTGGCTACAGATCATTTAAAATTACTCGATGTATCAGCGGGAAGTGCAGTAGATATTCCTCTAAATCTCGATTGGAAAAGACCAGTACCAAAAGATGCATATGTGGTGCATGCAGGTAAACTTTTTAACGGTAAAGATTCAACCTATTTAGAAAATGTAGATATCGTCGTAAAAGGAAATCGAATCAGTGAAATTGTTGCTCACAAAGATGATTATGATATTCCGGTAATTGATGCCAGTGATAAAACGATTATTCCGGGACTCTTCGAAATGCACACTCACCAACATGCTACAGTCGGAGAGAAACTGGGTAGAATCTGGTTGTCATACGGCATTACCAACATTCGCGAGCCGGGTGCCGACCCATACGATGCTTTGGAGAGAAAAGAAGCTTGGGCAAGTGGACAGCGCCCCGGTCCAAGAGAGTTTTTTACTGGTGGTCTCACAGATGGAAGTAGAATTTATTACGGTTTGGCGAACAGCATCATTTACAGCTCGCATTTAGATTTGGAAATGGAGCGTGTTCGTAAACTAGGTTACGACATGGTAAAAACCTATGTACGAATGCCCGATTCACTTCAAAAAATTATTACAGAAGGTGCACATGAGATAGGCATTCCGGTTTCTTCGCATGAGATTTTTCCATCAATGAAATATAATGTGGATGCAGTAGAGCATATTCGTGGAACTAGCCGAAGAGGTTATTCTATGAAGCAGTCTAACCTAAAAGCTTCTTATGGAGATGTGGTTCAGCTATTAACTGGTTCACAAATGAATATTACACCAACAATTGGTTTGCAAGGTGGTTTCTACATTTTGGCAGATAAACATCCAGAAATTTATGCCAACAGGCAGCTCAATGTTTTGTATGAAGAGCAATATGTGTCTTCATTAAAAGCATCTATGAGTCGTATTTTAAAGATATTTCCATCTTATCTCGATAATTTCGAAAGAGTACAAAAAGGTGTTTTCGACATTGTGAAGGCTGGTGGTAGAGTTACTGCAGGAACAGACTCACCTTTTATTCCTTACGGAACAAGTTTA
This sequence comes from Chondrinema litorale, assembly GCF_026250525.1. Lineage (GTDB taxonomy): Bacteria > Bacteroidota > Bacteroidia > Cytophagales > Flammeovirgaceae > Chondrinema > Chondrinema litorale. The sequence goes on along the minus strand of NZ_CP111048.1, from coordinate 105,510 downwards.
CACGTAGAAATGCAATTGTTTGTAGATGCTGGTTTATCACCGTATCAAGCATTGCAATCTGCTACTATTAGAGCTGCTGAAGCCGTTGGAGTTGCCAAAGATTTGGGAACAGTAGAAGAAGGCAAATTGGCAGATTTTGTAATTGTAGAAGGAGATCCATTGAATAATATTTTTGATGCATGGAATGTGGTAAGCACATTTAAAGCAGGAGTTAAATACGATATTGACGAATTACTTTTACGTCCACAATCATGAGTAGAAAGCTAGACAGACGTAACTGGTTGAAGCAAAGTTTAACTGCTTCGGCCAGTTTGCTGGCTGGTAACACGCTGGCATCTGGTATTAATAATTTTAATATCAGCAAAAAGAGAAAACCTGTAGCTGTAGTAGCAGGTGCAGGAGTTATGGGTAGTTGGACCGCTTATTTTCTGTTAAAAGCGGGTTACGATGTAACACTGTGCGATCCTTGGGGAGCTGGAAATCCTCATGCTAGTTCTGGAGGTGAAACCCGCCTAATTAGATATCTGTATGGCAAGAATGAAATCTATTTCAATCTGGCTAAGCGATCTATGGAATTATGGAAACAGGAGCAAAAGGCAATTGGTAAAAAGTTGTTCTATCAGAATGGCATGCTAATTTTCTCAGAAATGCCTGTTTACGACTATGCAAAAGAATCTAGAGCATTGTATGAAGCTAATGGATATAAACTAGACAAGATTCCGGCAAAGGATTTAAAAAAGTTATATCCATTTATAAATACAGAAGACCTTGATCATGCTATTTACGATAAAGAAGCTGGTTTTTTATTAGCAGCAGACAGTTGCAAACAAGTAGCTAATTCAATAGAAACACAAGGAGGTACTTTCAAATTTGCATCGGTAAAACCCGGAAAAGTTGAAAGTGGTAAGATGAAAGAAGTGATTTTGCCAGATGGAACAAAGTTAAATGCAGATATCTTTGTATTTGCTAATGGGCCTTGGTTAGGTAAACTATTTCCAGATGTATTTGATGGAAAACTTATGGTAACAAGGCAACCACTTTTCTTCTTTAGTCCACCAAAAGAATTTGCAGCTAAACTTAAGATACCTTTTCCTGTTTGGATGAACAGAGATAAGGCTAATAAGGAAAGAAGCTATGGTGTTTACGACCCTGTTTTAGACGGGTTTAAATTTGCCTATACACAGCTTGAAGTTCGTGACTTTGATCCTGAATATGATCCGAGAATTGTGCAGCAATCTGAGATCGAACATGCGAGGTATCTAATGGAAAAGCGATTTAGTTTTATGAGAAATGCGCCTTTGCTGTTTAGTAAAGTATGCCAACATACAGATACACCAGACAAAAATTTTATATTAGATCAACATCCCGAATGTGGAAATGTATGGCTAATGGGTGGAGGTTCTGGCCATGCGTTTAAACATGGGCCTGCTCTAGGAGAATTGGCAACTAAACAGATTACAGATTCAATTATGCCAATTGAAGATTTTAGTATTAAAAGATTGGAAATACTTAGTTCTTTTACAAAGAATCATAAGTGATAAAAATACTTGTTATACTAACCAAAAAATATGATTTATTTTCCATTATTTGTAAATTTTAATCTTTTTTTTGAAAAAAACGCATTGATTTTTGTTCTATATTAAAAAAAAACTAATTTTAGCAAAGTAGATAAACATCACACCAATACACGAGCTATTTTTATTTATTTACTTATACATTCCAATAACAACTGTTACGACATAATTACATTGCCAACATTTATTATCAGTTGTCCTTAACCTGTAAAATCAATAATCTAACAACAGTTTTAATAGTATCAGTTTGGATTTACAAGTGATTTAGCTTGTACATCTTATTTAATATTTAGGTTTTATTTCCCTCTGTTTTTAAGCTCATATTTTTTATGAGGGTAAGACGGCTATGTAGAATTGTTTTCTTTTTCAATTATTTAAATAAATCGCACAAGTATGAATCACAAACATCTACTATTGTGGTCATTGATGCTTTTTATCTGTGCACCAATTTTCGCACAGGATCGCACATTGACTGGTACAGTGACATCAGGAGGAGGAGACCCATTACCCGGGGTTAACGTAGTAGTAAAAGGAACTACAACTGGTGCCATCACAGACATCGATGGTAATTTTTCAATTAAAGTCTCATCTGAAGGTAAATTCCTAGTATTTTCATACATAGGTTTCCAAGCCAAAGAAGTTGAAATTGGGACTCGTAATTCATTTGACATTTCTCTAGAAGAAGATGCACAACAACTCTCAGAAGTTGTAATTACGGCATTGGGTTTTGAACAGTCGGCTGATAATCTAGGTTCTACTAGTTCAAAAATTGATGGTGGCCCAATTGTAACATCTGGTGAAACAGGTATGATTAACGGTATGCAGGGTAAAGCTGCCGGTGTTAGAATTACAAGAAATACTGGTGATCCGGGAGCTGGTTCTTATATCCAGATTCGTGGTCAAAGTACAATTACAGGTGACTCTCAGCCATTGGTAATTGTAGATGGTATTCCAATTAGTAATTCAACTATTGGTAGTAATACTGGTGGTGTAAGCCAGCAGTCTCGTTTAAATGATATCAACCCAGACGATATTGAGTCAATCCAAGTATTGAAAGGTGCTTCTGCTGCGGCACTTTGGGGTTCAAGAGCTGCTAATGGTGTAATCTTGATCAAAACAAAATCTGGTAGCGAAGGTAGAACTAATATTTCTTTCCGTTCTACAGTTTCTATGGATAAAATATCTGTTAGACAACCTTTACAAAACAAATTTGGACAAGGTAGTGGTGGTGTTTATAGCCCAACTGCTTCTGCATCTTTTGGTGATAAAATCTCTGATCGTTCTGGTGCTGCTGATGTGTTTGATACTTCAGGCCAGTTTTTTGAAGCTGAAGATGGTACAATCTATTATCCAATTGTTGAGAAAAACTCTACAGATACTTTCGACGAATCTAACTTTGATGATATTTTTGGAACAGGTTACTTTATAGATAATAACTTAAGTTTTAGTGGAGGTAACGAAAAATCTCAGTTCTATGCTAGTATTTCAAACTTACAGCAACAAGGTATAATTAAGTCTAGTAGTGATTACGACCGTAGCACAGTAAGATTTAACGTGAACCACGAATTCAGTAAAATCTTTAGCATGAGTGCTAAATCTACTTACATCAATATCAAATCTAATCGTACGCAGCAAAACTCAAATGTAAATGGTATTTACCTTGGTTTATTAAGAACTGCACCAGATTTTGATAACACAGATTACAAAGGTACTTATTACGCTAGTGCAGATGCTGCTCCAGAATATAACCGTCAGCGTTCTTACAGAAGATATTTGGGTAATAATTCAAACCCAATTTATAACAATCCACTTTGGACAATTCAAGAGCTTACAAACGATTCTAAGCTAGATCGTTTCATTACTAGTACAGAAATGAAATTGCGCCCAACCGATTGGCTAGATTTTACAGCTAGAGGTGGTGTTGATTTTTACGAAGATGTAAGAACTACATACTTTCCGGTAAATTCTGCAGGAGGTGCTGCAGGAGGTTCTTATACGGAAGAACTTTATCGTGAGCGTGAATTCAACTTAGACTTTATCGCAAGAGTTTCTAAAGATATTACTCCAGACTTATCATTTACTTTCGTAACTGGATTTAATATAAATGATAGAAAATATCTGAGATTAGGTGCAGAAATGCAGAATTTCATCTTGCCTGATGGCCCAAGAGATTTTTCTAATGCTTTACCAGAAAATATTACAGCTATAGATTATGAGCGTACAATTCGTACTTCTCGTTGGTATAACACAGCAGAATTTGGATTTAAAGATCAATTATATGTAAACCTTTCTGCAGTTGCTGAAGCAGCTTCTACTTTTGGTGACGAGTCTGACAAAACATTCTACTATCCTGCAACTGATGTAGCTTGGAAATTTACTGAGCTTCCAGCATTTAGCAATAGTTCAGTGCTTTCATTTGGTAAATTAAGAGCTTCTTGGGGTAGAGTGGGTCAGCAACCAGATGTTTATAAAACGATAACTACCTTTCAAAATGCTACATATTCTGGTGGCTGGGGAGATCAGTTAGATGCCAGTTATTACGGTGGTGGTTTTGTTCAGTCTGACTTACAAGGTAACCCTACATTGGAACCAGAGATTAAAACAGAATGGGAACTTGGTACTGACCTGAGATTCTTCAATGATAAATTGTCTTTGGGAATGACTTATTACCAAAACAAAATCGATGGTTTGTTATTCGACGTATTAGTAGCCCCTTCTACAGGTTTCAATACACGTTATGGAAACGCTGCTAAAATGGAAAACAAAGGTTTCGAATTTGAAGGTACTTATAACTTGGTTCAAAAGAATGATTTCAATGCTTCTTTAAACTTTAACTTTAACGCAAACAAAAATAAAGTTACCGACTTATCTGGTACAGAGTCTTTACTACTTGCAGGTTTTACTAATGCTGGTACTAGAGCTGTTACAGGTCAGCCTTTAGGTGTGCTTTGGGGTGGTTTATGGGATAGAGACGAAAGCGGAGAGTTAATTCTTGATGATAACGGTTTCCCTACAGTAGCTGCAGAAGCTGGTCTTATGGGCGATCCAAACCCAGACTGGAGAGGTGGTGCAGGTTTTAATGTGAACTACAAAGGTTTAGCATTAAATGTACTATTCGAAACTTTCCAAGGTGCTGATATTAGTGAAGCAACAAGAGGTGTACTTTATACTTTTGGTCGTCATGAAGATAACGGAAACGAAGTAACTCCTACAACAGAAACAAAAAATTACAATGGTGATGTTATTCCTGCTGGCGAATTAGTTAGAGGTAATTTAGTTGACTGGGGTGCTGGTGAAGTACTTTTAGATGAATCTTGGTATACTACTTTAGGTAGTGGATTTGGTTCTGTACGTGAGCAATTTACAGGTGACGGTTCTTGGACAAGACTAAGAGAAGTTTCATTAAGCTATACGCTAAGCTCTCCTGGCTTCCGCGAAAAAACTAAGCTTTCTTCTATCCAATTTACACTTACTGGTAGAAACTTGATTCTTTGGACAAAAGTAAGAGGTCTTGACCCTGAAACTAGTTTAACAGGTGGTTATGGTCAAGGTTTGGAATACTTCACAAACCCTGGTACCAAATCTTACTTGTTCTCTGTAACATTCAACTACTAATTGATAATCTGTTTCATTTTTAACAGAAAAATTCAAATAAAATACTCTTATGAAAAAATTCAGTTTTTATAAATATATAGCAGTATTTCTGGCAATTTTTGGGACTTCTTGTGAATCTATTGTAGATGATTTGAATGTCGATCCCAATAATCCGACAGATGCTTCTGCAAGTTTGATTTTAACCGGTGCTCAGGTAGCTAACATGACTATTCAAGAAGGGCATGCTAACAGGGTTGCTAACATGTGGTCTGGTTATTATAATGGTGCTGACCGCCAGTATGCAGATTATGCCTTGTACAATGTAAACGCAGGTAATTTTAACTCAGATTGGTCTAACTTATATCAAGGTGTGGTAAGCCAAACTACTTTGATAATTGAAAAATCGACTGAGACAAACGATCGCCACATGATTGGTATCGCTAAGATTATTAAAGCTAATGCAATTGGTGAAGCAACTGAATTATGGGGAGATGTTCCTTTTACTCAAACTATTCAGTTTGATATTGCTAATCCAGAATTTGATGGACAGGTTTCTACCTTATATCCTGCATTACTTAGTTTACTAGACGAAGCAATTGCCGATTTAGAATCTGGTGAAGGTTCTTCTCCAGGAGATGCAGATATTCATTTTAGTGGTGTAAAAGCTAACTGGCTTGAGGTTGCTCATACCCTAAAGGCTCGCTACTATATGGATTTAAAAGATTATTCTTCTGCTTATACTGAGGCATTAAGTGGTATTAGTAGTGCAGACGGTGATATGATTTCTCCACATGGTATTACAAACGATGGTGACATGAACATGACTTACGATTTCTTAGTAGTAGGTCGTGCTGGTGATATGGATGCTGGTGTTGGCGATGATGCCGATGGTGAGCAGGTTTATGCTGCTGATTTACTTGATCCATCTGAGCCAGAATACAGAGGAAATGATAAAACCGACGAAACTGCTCGTTTCATGTACTTATACCTAGATAATGGAGCAGATAGTTATACTGGTCGTTTAGAGCCAAACTACCTAGCAGTTTCTAATGGTGATGCCTATAATGGCGCTGTTGGAATTGATATGGATTACAGAACAATAACTTATGCTGAGAACTTATTAACGTTAGCAGAAGCTGGTCTTCGTAGCCAAGGTTTCGATGCAGGTTTAACTCACTTAAATGAGTTTAGAGCATACATGAACGAGGGTGGATATATCGATGCGACTTATCTTGCAGATTTTGCAGCAGTTTACGAGCCATATGTAGCTGCAGATTTTGCTTCTGGAGGTATCGCAAACACAGATGGTTTATCTGCCGATGATGCATTGTTAATGGAAATTCTTGAAGAGCGCTATGTTACTTTTGTAGGTACTTACTTAGGCTTTAACGATCTTCGTAGAACACAAGATGATGCGATCTCAATTCCTGTTGAAATGACACTTAACAGAGGTGCAGAATTTCCTCAAAGGTTAATTTATGGTCAGGATGAGCTAAACTCAAACTTAAATGCCCCTAGTCCAGTACCAGGTGTTTTTGATAGAACAGAAATTTATCAATAAGAATTAGAATTAAAAATTAGATGAAAAGCATCCCGAAGTTTTTCGGGGTGTTTTCTTTAATTGTGTATTAATGCTTTAAACCGAGCTGCTTTAGCAGCTTTACAGGTCAGCTTTTGTCTAAAAAAATCAAGTAATTATTTTGGGCTTTTGTTTCTTTGGAAGGTACTCAAGAAAAATATTAAATGGCACATTTCCCCGTTGTGTTCGATGTTTTTAATAATTGATATTCACCCCTTTTTCTAAACGCTCCAATCGACATTTTATAATGCCTTTTAAAAATATTTGAAAGGTGACTCGAATCAGAAAAACCTACTTCGAAGGCAATTTCTTTTATAGTAAGGTCAGAATATAAAAGTCTGGTTTCCACAACTTTAAACCTTGATTTTAAGATATACTTTTGTAAAGTAGCTCCATAGTTTTGTTTAAAGTACTCACTAAAATAAGTAGGAGAAATATTAAATCTTTCTGCTAAAATTGGGATTTTTAATTTCTCATTATCAAAGAGATGTTTCTGTATGTATTTTAACAATGCACTAAATTTAGAATCGTTGGGCTTTGCAATGTTATAAACCTCTTGTTCTATATGTCTTGTAAGCAAGTTAAGAATCCCAACTACCATACTTTGAATAATTGCTGTAGAGTATTGGTCTCTTTTCTGGTTTTCGGCAATAATTAAATCTATTAGTTGTACAATCTTACTATTGTCTTCTTGATTTTTAATGATATTACCAGTGGCTTTGTTATAGTTTCTAAGGATGTATGCTATCTTATCAAACCAGTTTTGAATGTTGATTTCATAGGCATTATTTTGCTCAAATAATTTCTCCGAGAACTTAAGAAAAACAAAAGTTGTAGGAATCTCAATATTAAATGAGTGACAGTCTAGCGGAGGTAGAAGAAAAATGTTATTCTTTTCGTAATCGAATATGTTGTAATTGATGCATTGCTTGCCTTTGCCTTCTTTTATGTAAACGAGTTCAAAAAAAGAATGCTTGTGTGCCTTTTTCTCCCATTTACTTACAGTTTCAATAGAAACCTCAAAAGCCATATTTGAATACTCAGTATGCATATTTATTGGACATTTTCTTCAATAATTAGTTAAATATACAATTATAAATCAATAGAATGACTATATAACAGATAATTGTACACTTTAATCCAATTTAAATACATAAATAACATATTAAAACGCAATTAGTTTTGCATCATAATCAACAAATAAATAAAAAATGAAAGCGATTACATTAAGAGCATTTGGAGATATTGATCAGTTTGAATTGATAGAGACTGCTGTTCCTCAATTAGCATCTGGAGAAGTACTTGTTAAAGTTAAAACAATTGGATTAAATCCTGTTGACTATAAAACCAGACAAGGCAAAGCAATGGCAAAAAAGCTTAAGCAACCTTATATACTAGGTTGGGATGTTTCTGGTGTAGTAGAAAAAGCAGCGACAGATAGTAAATTCAAAGTGGGAGACGAGGTATTTGGTATGGTTAACTTTCCGGGGAGTGGAAATGCCTATGCAGAGTATGTAGCAGCTCCTGAATCACATCTGGTAATTAAGCCACAAAACATCAGCTTCGAAGAAGCTGCTGCGGCTCCCTTAGCTGCACTTACTGTTTATCAAACCATTGTAAAGTATGCGAATATAAAAACAGGAGACCGAGTTTTAATTCATGCTGGTGCTGGTGGAGTTGGCCATTTAGCTATACAAATCGCCAAGAGTTTTGGTGCTTATGTGATTGCTACAGCTTCTGCTAAAAACAAAGAGTTTTTAGAGCAATTAGGCACAGATGAATTTATAGATTACAATGCTGTAAACTTTGAAACAGCTGTTAAAGACATAGATGTTGTTCTAGACGGAGTTGGGGGAGAAGTCGCGGAGAAATCTTTAAAAGTCCTTAAAAAAGGAGGGTTTCTTCATTCTATACCATCAGCTGCTAAAGATTTAACAGCCATTCGAGATGATGTAGAAGCACCTTGGATTTTGGTTGAGTCTAATGGAGAAGATATGGAGCAAGTGGCAAAATATTTAGCAGAAGGTGCAGTAAAAGTTCATATTCAACAAGTTTACAATCTGGAGCAAATTGGAAAGGCTCACAAACAACTAGAAAGCAGAAGAACCAGAGGAAAATTGGTAGTTAAAATTGACTAATATTCTTCAATTATCTAAAATAGATAGAGAAACACATTCCAAATTGGTTTGTGTTTTTTTATTTTTAAGTACCAAATCACTAAGGGCTGCAATAGATTTTTTTTAAACTAATCAACTTATCATGGAAAATCAATCTAAAATTTTAGCAACTCGCTATGTGTTAGCGGTCCAAAATCTTGAAAAATCTGCAATTTATTATCAGGAAAAGCTGGGTTTCCAATCTCTTTGGAATGGCGAAGGCTGGCATTTTCTAAAAAGAGAAAGCTTTGTTGTAATGTTAGGTGAATGTGCAGATGATAAATCTGCCTTTGAAACCAGCAATCATTCATATTTTGCTTATGTAGAAGTGAGTGGAATTGATGATTTATATAAAGAGTTTGTAGTTAATGATGTAGAAATTTTGACTAAGCCTGAAGATAAACCTTGGAGCCAACGTGAGTTTGCCATTAGAACAATTGATGGGCATAGAATAATGTTTGGTCAAGCCTTGTAGCAGCTTATTTGCAATAATTTTCTTGATACTAATTATTTAATAAATAATTAGTTGATTTTGTCAACTAATTAGGTTTATTTTAAGTAAATACAAATACAGTAATAATAATGGTAGTACAGCAGATTAGAGCATTTAACAGATTCTATACAAACTTTCTTGGTTTAGTAAATAACAAAATTTTAAACAGTCCACTTTCACTCTCTGAGTCTAGGGTGTTGTATGAACTTGGGCAAAAAGAATCGATTCCTACAGCCGAACTTTTAGTTGCCATCCAAATTGATAAAGGCTATTTAAGCAGAATCCTGAAAAAATTTGAGAAAGAAGGATTGATCGTAAAATCAGTTTCAGTTGAAGATAAAAGAGTGCAGAACCTAAGTCTAACATTAAAAGGGAAAGATCTTTTCGATGAGATGACGGTTAGATCTGAAGAGCAAATTGAGCATTATACCAATCACTTAACTACAGATGCCAAAGAAGAACTGGCTGGAATGTTTAAAAAGAGTGAAATGTATTTAAACAAACAGCAAGCTGACCCTGAATTATCTTTGAGTGATATCAATATTAGAACAACATTGGAGTCTGGAGATATGGGTTTTGTAATTCAAACACATGGAGAAATGTATAAGTCTTCGATGGATTTCGGGCTTGATTTTGAGTATTATGTGGTTAAAAGCATGGCTGAGTTTTATGAAAACTACAATCCGGAAACCAGTAGGGTTTGGGTTTGTGAGCATAATAAAAAGAAAATAGGGTTTTTATGTTTGTTCGATAGAGGAAATAACACAGCACAACTCCGTTATTTCTTTATTTTTCCGGCATACAGAGGTATTGGTTTAGGTAAAAAAATGATGCAGTTGTATATGGATTTTATGCAGGAAAAAGGCTTTAAAAAAGCATTCTTATTAACAACCGAAGGTTTGCCTACGGCAGCTAGTTTGTATACAAGAAATGGATTTGAGTTAGTAGAAGAAAAAACAACTACTACTTTTGGCAGAGAGATTATTGAAAGAAAGTATGAAATGCATCTGTAAACTCTATCTTTGATTAAGTTAAACGAGGCTTAATTTTTTAAAGAAATATGAATCTGATCGACATTGCCCGAGCAAGAATGTATAACCAGCAGATTACGCAAAAACAGTTTAAAACTATAACTGAATTGGTTAAATGGATGGGAGCGATGCAAGCACAAGATGCAGCAATGGTTAATTGGGCAATAGCACAAAGATTACCACATTTTACTGAGAATGATGTAAGAAAAGCTTTAGATGCTGCTGAGATACTTCGAACACATTTAATGAGACCAACTTGGCATGTGGTTACTGCATCAGATATTTATTGGATACTAGAATTAACAGCGCCACAAATCTTAGCTGCTAATAAAGGTAGGCATAAACAACTGGAACTAGATGATAAAACTATCGCCAAGAGTAATGATATTATAGTGAGAAATCTGGAAGGAGGCAAACACTTAACCCGAGAAGAGATAGTTGTAGAATTACAAAAAGCTGGAATAGATACCAGTGCTAACAGAGCGTCTCATTTGTTTATGTGTGCAGAATTGGAGGGCATTATTTGCAGTGGAAAAATGAAAGGTAAAAAGCAAACTTATGCTTTATTACCAGAACGTGTTCCTCAAAAAAATCTCCTTACACAAGAAGAAGCATTGGCAACACTTGCTAAAAAATATTTTGCCAGTCATGGTCCGGCAACGCTCAAAGATTTTATTTGGTGGTCTGGTTTAAAAGTGCGAGATGCTAAAAAAGCTTTAGAACTAATTAAAGCAGATTTGATTTCAGAAAATGTGGAAGATGATACCTGCTTTTTCACTGATAATATAAATATAGCTGAACCTAAAGAAGATGTATTTCTATTGCCCGCCTTTGATGAATACTTAATTAGTTACACAAATCGCAATGCTAGTATTACATCAGAACATCATAAAAAAGCCATTTCAATTAATGGGATTTTTTGGCCGATAATTATTGTAGATGGTCAGGTAAAAGGAACTTGGAAGAGAGTAATAAAGAAAGATAAAGTGGAAATTAGTACTACAATGTTCGATACTGTGAGAGATATAGTGAAAGATAAAATAAATGAAAAAGCCCGGGAATTTGGAGTATTTCTACAAAAAGAAGTGCTCTTTAAATAGTAATACAGCAGATTCTCAGGCTAAGAAATCTAATTAAAAACTCAATCGCTTGCTGATCTTTTTATTTTTCGTTCTGAATTCTACTGGAGATTCATTTTCCATTTTTTTAAACATCCTGCTAAAGTAATTTGGATCGTTAAATCCACAGGCGTAAGCAATCTCTTTAATACTAATATTATCTTCGCATAACAACGTCTTGGCGTATTTTATACGCTCTTCTAAAATCAATTGTACAGGTGTAATTCCATATTCGTCAGTAAATGCTCTGTAAAAAGAAGACTTGCTCATACAAGCTATTCTACAAAGTACTTCAATACGAATATCGGAGCTTAAATTATTAGATATATAATTTAACACCGCATGGAATGGTGACCTGTTCGAATCAGATTTGTGTTCCTTATTTATTACAGAGAGGTTTTGCAATTTTAACATGCAAAGCACTAACTCTCTCAAAATCAGATCTACTTGGTATTCTTTAAAAGGATCATTAGCCGTAAAAGCATCTAATAGACGGGTACTTATTCTGGCTAAATCTGTATTATTTTTAAGAAAAAACTCGTCTGGATTTATTTTCCACTCTTTTAGTTGAGAATCTTTTTGATTCCATGTCGAATTGATATGCTCAAGCTGTTTAAATAGGTAACTGTTATCCAAAACCAATGCTGTGCATTGTGTAGGATGTTCCATTTCAGCTTCAGGAAAATCAATTCTTAACAATGTTTCGGCAGGAGCAAGTAGCGTTTCTCCTGGTAAATATTCAAAATCATCTACGCCCTTTAGCCTCATTACTTTTTTGCCTCGAAGCATTGATGTAATTGTAAATCCACCAAATTTTAGCTTAAAATCGTAAGCTTGTTTGTGGGTTTCAAATACGTTTAGTTCGCAAAAATCGAGGTTAAACCTATTCCTATGTTCAACCATAGAATGCAATTTATCAATGCCTGTAAGTCTGTATGGAGTGATTAAGTTCAATGTAAGTTGATTATGTTAGTAATAAAAATAGGTGTTGTTTATAGACTAATATAATAAAAATATTTATGATTTCCACAATGATTTAAAGTTGGGAAAATAATGCTATTGTTTGAAAAAATTGTCCATCTGAGTTGCTATAAATTTTAGGAATATTGAAACATCTTAATCTTTTAATAATCTCGAATACTAGTAATTATGGAAAATGTAACAACAATGCTCCCTTTTGTGGACACTCATGTAGATTTCAAATCTCAGTATGACAATTTTATTGGTGGTGAATGGGTAAAACCTGTTAGAGGCGAATATTTTGATAATGTAACGCCAATTAACGGAGAAGTTTTTACTCGTGCTGCAAGATCTACCAAAGAAGATATTGAACTTGCTCTTGATGCGGCACACAAAGCTTTCCCTTCGTGGAGTAAAACTGGAGCGGCAACAAGATCAAATCTTTTGTTAAAGATTGCTCAAATTATAGAAGATAACCTAGAGTACTTAGCTACTGTAGAGACTATCGATAATGGTAAGGCAATAAGAGAAACAAGAGCAGCAGATATTCCTTTATGTATCGATCATTTCCGCTATTTCGCAGGTGTAATAAGAGGAGATGAAAGTACAATTTCTGAACACGACGAACATACTGTCAGCATTAACTTGCACGAGCCTATTGGTGTCGTCGGTCAAATTATTCCATGGAACTTCCCATTGTTGATGGCTACATGGAAAATTGCTCCAGCATTGGCAGCCGGAAACTGTGTAATTGTAAAGCCTGCAGAGCAAACACCAACTGGTATTATGTGCTTGATGGAACTGATTCAAGATGTACTACCAAAAGGTGTATTAAACATTGTTACTGGCTTTGGTCCAGAGGCAGGTAAACCATTAGCAACTTCTTCTAGAATTGCAAAAGTGGCATTTACTGGAGAGACTACTACGGGTAGATTAATTATGCAATATGCTTCTGAAAACCTTATTCCTGTAACTATGGAACTAGGTGGTAAGTCGCCAAACATCTTCTTTAAATCTGTAGGTGATGCAGACGATGCTTATTTTGATAAAGCAGTAGAAGGTGCAGTAATGTTTGCATTAAACCAAGGTGAAGTTTGTACTTGTCCTTCTAGAATTCTTGTACACGAAGATATTTACGATAAGTTTATGGAAAGAGTGGTTGAGAGAACCAAAGCAATTAAAATGGGTAATCCACTCGATCCTTCAGTTATGATGGGTGCACAGGCATCTAACGACCAGTTTGAAAAAATACTTAACTATCTCCAAATAGGACGTGAAGAAGGAGCGCAAGTGCTTTGTGGTGGTGGTAAGTTCCAGTTAAATAGTGGTTTGGAAAAAGGATATTACATCCAACCAACCATATTTAAAGGACATAACAAAATGCGTGTTTTCCAAGAAGAAATTTTTGGCCCTGTAACCTCAGTTACCACATTTAAAACTACAGAAGAGGCAATTGAAATTGCCAACGATACCCTTTATGGGTTGGGTGCAGGTGTGTGGACACGCGATGCGCATGAGATATATCAAGTTCCAAGAGCAATACAGGCAGGTCGTGTATGGGTGAACTGTTATCACGCTTATCCGGCTCACGCTCCATTTGGCGGATACAAAAAATCTGGTTTTGGTAGAGAAACTCACAAAATGATGTTGAATCACTACCGCCAGACAAAGAATATGTTAATATCATATCAGAAGGAGAAGCTAGGCTTTTTTTAGTAGTTTTCCATTCAGGAAGCGGTAAATTTTTTATTTACCCCTTCCTCCTAATAAAACAATTAAACAAAGCATGATATGATACCTAGAGTCACTGCAACGGATAAAACAATCGAATTAATTAACGAACTAATAATTGAAAACGGCCCCTTAATCTTTCATCAGAGTGGAGGATGCTGTGACGGTTCTCAACCTATGTGTTTTCCAGCTGATGAATTTAAGATAGGTTATAGCGATGTACAATTAGGGGAAATTGGTGGTGTACCATTCTGGATGAGTGGAGATCAATACGAATATTGGAAACATACCCAGTTAACAATAGACGTGGTGGATGGTAGAGGTTCTAGTTTTTCGCTTGAAATACCTAAGGGCAAACGCTTTATAGTAAAATCAAGATTATTTAAGGATGATGAAGTAAATAATCTTGTAGAGATAAGTCGATTAGAAGATTAATTTTTCGACCAGTTAATCCATATAATACCATTGTTAGAATAAGAATAGCTAATTATTCACTGTTGTTTTAAGTCTAAAATCCTCCTAAATTCTTAGGAGGACTTTTTTTTGTATAGCCTTTAATCTGTATTTTTCAGCAAAAAGGATAATTAGATGAAAAATATGAAATGGATTAGCATTTTGCTCTTATTAGTCAGCTATCAACTTTGTGCAGAAGATAAATTTAAAATGGTTGTAGCGCAAGATGGCAGTGGAGATTTTGAAACCATACAAGAAGCAATTAATGCTAGCAAAGCATTCCCACCGCAAAGAGTTGTTATTTTCATTAAAAATGGAGTTTACAAAGAGAAGGTAAAAGTACACTCGTGGAACAACAAACTTTCGCTAATTGGAGAGAGTGTAGAAAACACAATCATCACTTATGATGATTACTTCGATAAAATTGATTTAGGTAGAAATAGTACCTTTTATAGCCAAACCTTAATGGTACAGGGAGACGATTTTATTGGAGAGAATTTTACAGTTAAAAACACTGCTGGTAGAGTGGGACAGGCAGTTACTGTGGCAGTCGAAGCAGACAGATGTGTTTTTAAAAATTGTAAGTTTATGGGTGACCAAGATACCTTGTATGCAGCCGGGCAAAATGATAGACAATACTATTTAAATTGCTATATCGAAGGAACCACCGATTTTATATTTGGTGCTGCTACAGCAGTTTTCGATTCTTGTACCATCAATAGTAAAAGTAACTCATTTATTACGGCGGCAAGTACACCCAAAGGCAAACCATATGGCTATGTTTTTAGAAATTGCAAGATTACCGCAGACGAAGGAGTAGATGAGGTTTATTTGGGTAGACCTTGGCGCGATTATGCCAAAACTGTATTTATCAATTGCGAATTGGGAGCGCATATTTTGCCAGTTGGTTGGGATAACTGGTCAAGTCCCGAAAAAGAAAAAACGACCTTCTACGCTGAATATGGAAATACTGGTAAAGGTGCAGCTGCTTCTAAACGCGTAGGTTGGAGCCATCAGTTATCAGCCAAAGAAGCTAAAAAATATACCTTAGAAAACATTTTTGCTCCAGTAGTTTCACAAGATATTCCACTAAAAGATTGGGTAAAATAACGGATAGAAATATATGAAAAAAGAGGCTATCTTAAGCAAGATAGCTTCTCTTATTTCATTAATATTAACTTACTGGTTTACTAATACTCAAAACATAATCGGTGGGCGAAACCCCCATTTCTTTTTTAAAGGCTCTGGAGAAAGAATTAGGTAAATCGTATCCTACCATGTAGGCGATTTCGGATATTGGCAGTTTATTCTGTTCTATAAGCTGAATAGCTCTTTTAATTCTAAAAGTACGCAGCAGTTCTGCCGGTTTTTTACCTGTTAACTGTTTCGTTTTTCTAATAAACTGAATATGTGTTTTGTTAGACATTTCACACATTTTGTTCACATCAAAAGCAGAATCAGAAATATTCTTTTCCATCAATTCAGTTAATCGCACTAGAAACTTGTCATCTTCGGAGCTTACTTGTATTACTTTAGGTTCAAGCGAGAAATCAGAGTTGAACTTTCGTTTGAGGTTTTCTCTGCTTTCTAGCAGTTTTTCGATTCTTACAATGAGTAATCTGTTATTAAACGGTTTAGTAATGTAGGCATCTGCACCATGTTCATAACCCTCAATTTTATTTTCTTCCATCACTTTGGCAGTGAGTAAAATTACCGGAATGTGGCTTGCATTAAAATCTGATTTAATGGTTTTACAGAAAGTAAGACCATCCATTCCCGGCATCATAATATCGCTTACAATTAAATCTATGTCATGTTTTTTACACTGTTTAATTGCTTCGTTACCATTCGCTGCTTCTATTACCTGATAATATTTATTCAGAATGTCTTTCAGGTACATCCTCATATCACTATTATCTTCAACCAATAAGATATTAATCGCTTTCTTTTCAGGATTTTCAGTAGGTAATGGAATTTGTTCAGCAGCAGCTTCGAGTTCTTTAAATTCTTGCTCGTAGTTTTCTAGCCTAAATTCTCGATGCACTGTTTCTGGTTGTTTGTTAACCGGTTGTGTATCGGTTGGAATATAGATAGAAAATGTTGTTCCCTTGCCCACTTCGCTTTCTACCTCAATAATTCCATGTAGGTATTCTACCAGTTCTTTTATGTACGAAAGTCCAATACCTGTACCTTCAAATTGATTGTAATTGGCTCCATCAAAAGCACTGTAATACCTTTTAAAGATTAAGTCTAGTTGGCATTTATCAATGCCTTTTCCAGTGTCGGTTACTTTTATGGTTGCATATTCCTTTTTATCTCTAGTACATTCAGAAAGTGTAATATTGATATTGCCTCCCTTAGGTGTGAATTTAAAAGAGTTGGAAAGCAGGTTAAAGACAATCTTCTCAATTTTATCTTTATCGAAATAGAAGCTCTTTGCTTTGATTGATTTCTCTAAAGTGTATTGAATTTCTTTTTGTTGAGCCAGATTGTTAAACTGCTTTTTTAAGCTATTAATAAAACTAACTATATCGTCTTGCTGTAAGTTAAGATCGAGAATGCCATTTTCTATTTTTCTCAATTCGAGCAATTGGTTAATTAGCTTTTTAAGTCTTTTGGTGTTTCGGTTGATAATGCCATAAAGATTTTTTTCTTCCTTCTTACTTAAATCTTCTTTTAGTAATCGCTCAACCGGGCCTTGTATTAGAGTTAATGGTGTTCGAAACTCATGAGTTACATTTGTAAAGAATTTGATTTTGGTTTTAGAAAGTATATCAATTTCTTTGAGCATAGATTCGAGTGTATCTCTCTGTGCTTCTATTTGGCAATTCTTATTTTCGAGTTCTTTATTCGTGTGTTCAAGATCAGTTTGATGGCTGACAATTTTCTTGTTCTGAGTTTCAATATGTTCATTTTTAGCCTTTAGCTCGTGGTTAATTTCATTAAGAGAATAGTTGAGTGATTCCAAATGTTTGTTTTTGGTAATGATTTTATAGCTCAAATAAATAAGCATTAAAGTAAAGGCAACAATAGTAGCGATAAACCAAAATTGCTGATAAACCGGAGCAATTACATAAAACTCCACTTTTGCCGGAAAAGCATCTGTATTAAAATCAGTATCTCTGGCGATAACTTCTAAAGTGTAATTTCCGGGGTTGAGACCTGTAAAAACATGGCTGTTTTCTTTAGAAAAAGAAGACCACTCTCCATCATTAATTCTATAGGCATATTCTAAACTGCTTTGGGGAGTATTGTTCATATAATCTTCACCCTCCCAACTAATAGTAGTGTTACCAGAACTTTGTACTTCTTTATTGTAGAAAGTAATAATTGCATTTGGAGAATGCTCGTCTGGTGTATAGCGATAAGTTTTAAATTCTTTGTAGTCTCTTTCTCTAATAGACGAATTATTAAATGCTCTTCTCTTCCATTCTCTAGAAGATTTGTTAAGCCAGATATTACCTGCTTTATCTGTCTTTAAATCTCCGCTTTCGTTAGGCATGTTCATTTCTGCCGGAAATATATCCGACATCCAGTTTTCTCCATCAAAAGAGCTGATGGAATTGTCTGTAGCGGCATATAACATTCCATTACTGCTTTTAGCCAAACTAGTAATGGTATTGCTTTCTAAACCTTCATTAATTCCATAGTTACTCCATTCTTTTCCATCGTAAACATAAACCCCATAGAACCTTGAACCTACATACAGGTTTTCAGAATCGTCACTGTAAACAATGTTTATAAACTGTTGCAAATGGCTATCGTCTAGTTGTTGCCAGCTATTGTTATCGTATTTGTACAAATAGCTACCGCCCAGCCAGATATTTCCGTCTTTAGATTGAGCGATGCCATATGCATTAGATTGTTGCAAACCATTTTGCTTATATTGGTGTGCTTTCCAAATTAATTCATTTTCAGTTGGGTTTTTGAGTTCTAATAATCCACCTAAATGGCCTTTATGAGCTTCTCGGTCTACACTTCCTCCAAACCAAAGGGCACCACTTTTATCTTCAAACACAGCTCTATGGTCTATTCCCCACGAAAGGGTGTTATGTATTTGTTTATCCCAAGTATTTGCTCTTAGTACAGCAGTAGCAGCAGAACCTTCATCACTACCAGCTACCCAAATTTGATTTTTAGAGGTGCAAATTATTCTCACTGGTGCATCTATTAGCCCATCTTTTTTCGTGTACTCGTACCAATTGTTTTCTGTCTGTTTTACTACTGTTCCATATACAGTTAAAAACCAACTTTCTCCATTTGGGGTGGAACATTGATAATTTAATGCAGGATAGCTTTTCCATCTTTTATTAGACAGGTCTACCAATAAAACTTCAGATTGTTGGCCGGTAATCCAGATGTAGTCGTTCTCCATCGGGAAAACAAAGATTTTGGTAGATGGTATGTCGAAATCTGGGGAATTATATTTCTCCCATTTTTCATTTTTATAAGCAAATAATTTGCTCAATCCACCCACCCAGATGCTTCCATCAGAACCTTCTGAGATACTCACATTATATTCATCTCCACCAAAAATTTTATTTAGGCTAATGTAATCCCAGTTGCGATCTTTAATTCTGTATATTCCTCTTTTGGTAGACTGGTTTACAATCCAGATATCACCTGTCGAGGTTTTAAGAAACTTTTGAGCTTCACCTAAAAGAAAGCCTGTTTCATCATCATACAACTTGTAGTCGTTAATACTTCCGCCATAGATTTCATCAAAAGTAGTTTCTAGAATCTTGCCAGAACCAGTATGAGTAATGGCTATAAATATGCGGTTTTTAGCAATCTCTATTACATCAGATACATTCGTAAAAGTATCATCTATTAAGGTACTTTTAGGTAAAGTAACTACTTTGCTTATCGGCAGATTTTCTATTACTGAGCTTCCTTTACTTTCTATAGTTACAAAGATCAGTTCATCTTTCTTTTGCAGTAATAAACCTTCTGCCAAAACAATGGCTAAGGTTCCATCGCTTAATTCACGTAAAGATTGGATACTAAAGTTTACACCATCTTTTACTGTTAAAACAGGTTCCCATTTGTTCCCTTGCTTTTTATAAATACCATTTTCAGTACCTGCATACAATGTTTGACCTACCTCTAATAATTGCGTTACAGCACCAGCAGGCAATCCATTTTTTTCTGTAAAATGTTGGTAAGAATATCCATCGTATTTAATTACACCATCATTTACACCGAACCAGTTAAAACCTTCTTTATCTTGAATAAATGTTCTTACTCCCTTGCTATCGAAAATTTCAAAATGCCTGTATCGCCAGGTTTCTGTAAGTGGATCTGGTATTTGGGGAGTATAAATAGACTGTGCAAGAGTATTACCTGCAATAAACATTGCAAGATTAAAGCATAACAGATTCCAAAAGACTTTGGCTTTTCTCATCTCTTAAATATTAAATCAACACTGAGTAAATATCTAATTATAAATTGCTGAAAGGGAAAGTCTTTAAATTAGTAAAAACACAATCCCAGAAATTACTTAACTATTTAACCGATTGATTTTTTGCCGTGATGAATTTGTAATGGGCACTGATTGGGGTTGAGAAACTGTACTGATACCAGCAAAGTGAAGAAACCATTTTAATTGATAGATGATGCTGGAAATATCTATATATAGTAGTTTATGTTTGGTAATATGTCTGTTGTTTTTCATTTTCAAGTTGTTCTTGGTAATCTTTTAATAGATTGTTCTTATCTAAGTTAAGAAAAATTTCTTACTAATCTATTGTTGTTTATAAAAAGGCCATAATATGGGTAAATCTAAATAACATTTACGAGTAAAAACTGAGATTAATCAGTTATCATATTATGTTACAATTGATGCATGTCAATAAAGTAGTTCTCTTAGCATTCAATATTATTTTCTTTATTAAAAAACCTTTGTACCCTAACAAAGAAAAGCCGCTTTAATTCATTAGTCTGATCGATAGCATGTATTTTTGTTTACCCCTAAATCTATTTATGATTAAAACAATTTTATGATGAATCGAACTGGCTATATTATTTGCATCAGTTTTTTAGCTTACCTTTTTTCGTGTTCCAATCCGGTAAAAGAAGGCGAATCTACACTTAAAGAAATTAAAATCCCCAAGAAACCAAACGAAGGCGAAGTGGCTGCCAATGGTATGGTGGTAACTGCACATCCGCTAGCTACCAAAGTTGGTTTGGAAGTTTTAAAAAATGGTGGTAATGCATTTGATGCAGCCATTGCAGTAAAATATGCTTTGGCAGTGGTGTTGCCCAAAGCTGGCAATATTGGTGGTGGTGGTTACATGGTTTACAGAACTGCTGATGGAAAAAAAGGTGCATTGGATTTTCGTGAAACGGCTCCGGCAGCAGCTTCTAGAGATATGTTTATCTATGATGAAGACTCTGTAATGAACGAGAAAGCCCTCTACGGACATTTGGCTGCTTGTACACCCGGCACTGTAGATGGCATGGATCAGATTCATAAAAAGTTTGCGAAACTCGATTTTGCAGAATTAATTGACCCAG
Source organism: Chondrinema litorale (assembly GCF_026250525.1). Lineage (GTDB taxonomy): Bacteria > Bacteroidota > Bacteroidia > Cytophagales > Flammeovirgaceae > Chondrinema > Chondrinema litorale. The sequence continues at coordinate 84,305 of NZ_CP111048.1, read as the reverse complement.
CAATAGAATTAGCTGAAAAAGGATTTTCTGTAACAGATTACGATGCTTCTACTTTTAACAATGCCATGGAGCAATTTAAAAAATGGAACGATCCTGATATGGTACTGATAAAAGATTCTGTATGGAAAGAAGGTGAATTGTTGGTGCAAACAGATTTAGCAGAAACACTCAAAAGAATAAAGGAAAATGGCAAAGATGGTTTTTATAAAGGTAAAACAGCCGAGTTGTTAATTGAAGAAATGAAAGAGGGTGGAGGTATAATTGCCCAAGAAGATTTAGACAATTATCAATCAGTTTGGAGAGATGCCATTGAAGGTACTTACCGCGATAGTTTTAACATCGTTTCTATGCCGCCATCTTCTAGTGGTGGAATTATCATTGTGCAATTATTGAAAGGTTCTAGTGCTTATGACCTCAAAAGCATGGGACATAATTCGCCAGAAACCATCCATTTAATGACAGAACTGCAAAGAAGATCGTATGCAGATAGAGCAGAGCACATGGGCGATATGGATTACTACGATGTACCTGTTAAAATGCTTTTGGATGAAAATTATATTGCCGATCGAAATTCTAGTATCGATATGGCAAAAGCCACCCCATCTCAAGAAATTAAAGCAGGTGAAGTGGAAAGAATAGAAAGTCTGGAAACCACACACTTTTCTATTGTAGATAAAGAAGGCAATGCGGTTTCTATTACCACTACTTTGGTGGCTTATTTTGGCAACAAAGTAATGGTAGACGGTGCAGGTTTTTTCTTAAATAATGAGATGAATAACTTTAGCATTAAACCGGGTTTCCCTAATATTTTTGGTTTAATTGGTGGCGAAGCCAATGCTATACAACCGGGAAAAAGAATGCTGAGTAGCATGAGCCCAACTATTGTGGAGAAAAATGGCGAATTGTACATGGTGTTGGGAACACCGGGAGGTTCAACCATTATTAATGTGATCTATGAGAATATTTTGAATGTAATAGATTTTGACATGACAATGCAAGAAGCAGTAAATGCAAAGAAAACACATTCGCAATGGCTACCAGATAGAATTGTAATTGAAGAAGGAGCTGTAGATAGCTTGGTAGTAGAAGCATTAAAAGCAAAAGGACACGACATTAGAATTTTTGGGCAGTTGGGAAGAACAGAAGCGATACTTGTAAGACCAGATGGTTCGCTAGAAGGTGCAGCAGATGTTACCCGTACCGGCGATGCTACTGCAATGGGATATTAATATAAAAAGGGCTAACTATCATCTAGTTAGCCCTTTTTATAAGTTTTATTTTATCTTATTCCTAAGCGCTTTTACAGATTTATAAAGCAGGTTTTGAGCAGATTTTTGATTCGTAAAATCCATTAAACCAGAAATTTCTTTCAAGTTTAAACCTTCAAAGTAAAAATAGTAGATAATCTCTTTTTGCTTTCTAGTGAGCATCTTTAAAGATTGGCTGATTTTCACTTTGTTATCTTCTGTTAACTGATGGTTGATGAGATGCTGTTCTGTTGAAAAACTCAATTCAAAATCGTAACCATTCAGTAGGTTGTCAATCAGGTTTATTCTACCTTTTCGTTTGAGTTTGGCTGTTATATTAGTTTTTACAGACTTAAAAAGGTAGTATTTAATAGAAGATGTATCTGAAAGTTTTTTCCTTTTCTGTATTAGTTCTATAAACAGATCTTGAATGGCATCTTTAATCAATTCTTTGTCTCGGGTAAATTGGCTGGCATAGTTGTATAATGATTTATAAAAATGCTTATAAATCGCAATTAGGGCTACTTCGCTTCCAAATTTAAATTCTTTCCAAATCTCCATTTCGTTTTTTTCTTCGAAATAAGAAGAGATACTTTGAGATGCATGAGTTGATAATTGTAATGATTCAGAGTCTTGAATAATTTGTTGTTTTTTCATTTATCATATTAATAGCGTTGTACACAAGGTAATAAAAATTAGTCAATATCAAAATTTATAGAATGATAGTAGGTATAAAAAAATGCCTTTTGCAAACTGATAATGGGTATTTTGGTGCTGAAATCTAATTTTTTTAATTCAAAATACACCCTAAAATAGGGGTTTAACTTTGGGTAGTTTTTCTAATGATAGTGAAAATAAATGTATTAAAAAGAAGATTAAGCAAAATAGTATCAGACTCAGGTAAAATAATATTATAGCCTGCGTATTAAAATAGTTCACCATCGATTTTTACAGCTTCACCATTTTTCTCTAAACAATTTTGATGTGAATTTTTGAGATTAGCAAAATGAAATTACCTACTGATAAAAAACTGGCCATTTATAGCTCTTTATTTATAGCTATAGCCATTAACCTACCCAGATTAATAGCTTCTAGAGAGAATTTACTCTCCGAAACTATGATCAGGTTAGATTTTGGTACCTATGAGTCAATTTATCAGACATTTTATAATTTTCTGTTTTGCTTGTTTATCTCTTTTTACAATTTAGATAAGCGAAAAAAGAGAAATAAAACACAAAGTACCTATAAGAAGTTTGCCTCGTTTTTTTTCCCAAACTTCATCTATTTTGCAGTGTTCGCACTGTTTGGTGTATTCACGCAAAGGCTCTTTTTCTTCCAAAGTGATATACCACCAATTATCATTGTAGCTGGTTATCTCTTTCGATTTACATTGAGTGTTGTGCTGATTACGATTGCACTAAAAATCTACGATCTATTAGTAGAAAGTAGGGCAAAAGATATTGAAAACGAGAAGCTCAGATCGCTTTACTTAAAAGCCGAATTGGGTTTGTTAAAAAGTCAGTTAGACCCACATTTCTTCTTTAATTCTTTGAGCAGTTTGTCGGCAATTGTTCGGGAAAATCCGCCCAAGGCACAGCAATTTATTAGCCATTTATCTAAGGTGTTTAGGTACTCATTACAATCGAAAGATAATAATCTGGTAAAACTGAGAGAAGAAATAAAGGCGGTAAAATCATATGCAGAGCTTTTAAAAATGCGCCACGAAAATGCATTTCAATTAGATATAGACATCGCAGATGACTATCTGTTTTACGAAATACCACATATGTCTTTGCAGCCATTGTTAGAAAATGCGGCGAAACACAATGCACTTTCTGAGGAGAATCCTTTAAAGGTGAGTTTAAAGATGGAGCAAAATAAACTGGTTGTTGCCAATAATTATCAGCCAGTGCCTTTTCCAGAAATTAGTACTGGGATAGGTCTTGCCAACCTCAACGATCGATTCGAAATTCTGATGGAAAATAGAATAGAAATTCAAAAATCAGGAAGCGATTTTATTGTTAAATTGCCTTTAAAACAACCAGTTTGATAACTATTTAAATTACGAGATATGGCTTTAAATATAGCGATAGTTGAAGATGAACCAGCAACAGCCCGAAATCTAGAATTTATACTACAATCTATAGATTCTGAAATAGAAGTGATGACGATTTTGCCCAGTGTAGCTGCTTCTGTTAAATGGTTAAAAGAGCACCAAGATAGTTGTGAGTTACTTTTTATGGATATTAGGTTATCAGATGGTTTGTCTTTCGAAATCTTCGAGAAAGTAAAAGTGACGTTGCCAGTTATTTTTCTTACAGCCTATAATGATTTTGCCTTAAAAGCATTTAAAGCCAATGGCATCGACTATATACTTAAGCCATACGATGAAGAAGAGGTAGAACAAGCCTTAGACAAATACTATAGTTTATCAAAAGGAAAAAGCTCAGAAGCAGAAGCTAATGATAATCAGCAGAAGTTGGTTGAATTGATGGCGAGTATTAAAGAAGCTACTACTTCTTATCGCAAGTCTTTTTTAGTACAACATAGAGATAAGCTAGTTCCATTAGATGTAGCAAAAATAGGTTGGTTCTATACAGAAAATGAATTGGTTTATGCGCATACATTTGAGAACCAAAAGTTTATTGTAGATTTTACTTTGGAGCAACTCCAACAGCAATTAGACCCGAAACAATTTTATAGAGCTAATCGCCAGTTTGTAATTAATAGGATGTCTATTCAAGATATTGAATTTTATTTTAATGGCAGGCTGGCTTTAAATGTAAAACCCAAAGGAAAAGAGCCAGTAATAATTAGCAAAGCCAAAGCTTCTGAGTTTAAAAGCTGGATGGATAGCTAATTGTACTAAATTTTCACCCCCCAATTTTTCAGCTTCACCTTGTTTTCTATAACATCGTGGAGCTGTGGAATTTAAGTTTACCATACACTTTACTTTCTACATAAAAACTAAAAAAGTATGGAAACGCAATTCCCTCAAAGCCAATACAAAGGAGGAGTTTTACTCTTTCTAATTGCCTTAATCTTATTAGAAGTTATTTGGAGCTGGCGCAACGATAAAAAAGCTTATCAGATAAAAGAAACCTTTGCCAATTTGGCTGTTTTATTCGGCTTTCAATTTTCTAAATTCTTATTTGCAGGTTACCAATTAGCTGCACTTGGTTTCTTTTCAGATTTGGCAATTTTCGAAATCAAGAAAAGCCTCTGGACATTCCTACTTACTTTTGTTTTGGCAGACTTTATCTATTACTGGTTTCACAGAGCATCTCATATATGGAAACCGCTATGGGCATTTCACCTCATTCATCATTCCAGTTTGTTTATGAACCTCACTACCGCTTACAGGTTAAACTGGCTTTCAGCGATTATTAGTCCTTTGTTTTTTGTGCCCTTGGCAATTATAGGTTTTCCACCAGATTTTATTGTTGTGAGCTACGCCCTTAATTTATTATACCAGTTCTTTTTGCATACAGAATTTGTGGGCAAGCTTGGTCCACTCGAAGGTATTATAGACACACCTTCTGCGCATAGGGTGCATCATGGTTCAAACCCATTGTATATAGATAAAAACTTTGGAGGTGTATTACTTATTTGGGACAGAATCTTTGGTACTTACCAGCCAGAAACCGAAAAAGTGAAATATGGAGTAACTACTGGTTTTGTGAGTAATAACCCCTTTGTGCTCAATTTTAAAGGGTTTATTGATCTAATAAAAGGAAGCATGAAGTATAAAGGTTAGTATAAGATAGTTCACCCCCAGATTTTTCAGCTTCACCGGGTTTAGCAATTCGGCATACTCAGAAAACCCACAACTTTGTCACATATCATTTAAACTTATAAAGCAAAATTACTGCTATGAAAAAGATTGAAACATTAAGATCGAAAATTTTATCTAATCTCTCTAAATTAATGATGGTCGCAATTCTTGCTGGTGTTTTATTCTCTTGCGAAGATGACGACGACAATATAACAGATGTAATTATAACAGAAGAAGAAGCGGCAGAGGTAATTATGAAATCTGTTGAGGCAGAAACAGCAGGTATAGTTGTTCAAGTAGAAGAAGCTGCTGCTATTACTATCACAAATTTTGCATTCTGCGGATACGAAGGCGACACAGTTTTTACTTACTCTAACCCATCTGGCTCAACAGTAACTTACGATTACTCTTTTGGTTGGGATTATGCCCTCACTTGCGTAGGAAACGGTCAACCATCAGCATTTGATTTTAGCTATACAGGTTCTGGTAGCTACGATGCTCCAAGATTAGCAGCAAGCAATAGCATTGAAGGTGCCTTTGAAGTAACAGGTCTTGATAATGGCAGTGATGATCTAGTATTCAGCATGGATTATACAGAAGAAGGTAGCCAAGAATCTAAAGTACAAAATCAAAATTCTTTCTCTAGCAAAAGCACATTATCTTCTAGTAATATCACAGTAGATAAAGATACTTACGAAATACTATCAGGCACTGTAGCTGTAGAAATCTCAGGAGATGCGTCTGGCAACACATTCAGCTACAAAGGAACGCTAACTTTTAACGGAAACCAATCAGCAACACTATTACTAAACAGTGGTACTACTTACACCATCCAATGGTAATCACAATTGAATCTAATTTATAAACATTTAACAGAATTATAACTTTAAAAAACTAATCAAGTCATGAAATCAATATTCAAAATTTTAATTGGAATTATAGGTCTATTTTTAGCTACGAATGTATTCGCTCAAGATGCAGACTTAGATTTAGCTAGCAGCACTCCAGAAGAAAGAGCTCAAATGCAAACTGATAAACTAGCTGAAAAGATCACAATGGACGATGACCAAAAAGAACAACTTTATGCCATCAACCTTAAATATGCAGAAGAAATTCAGCCAGTTTTAGAAAGTGATCAAAGTAAAATTTCTAAACTACAAGAAGTTAAATCGATTAACAAAGACAAAGACGAAGAGATAAAAGAGATTTTTAACGAAGAGCAATATGCTGCTTACGAAGAAATGAAAAAAGAAGTAAGAAAAGATGTGAAGCAAAGATATAGATCGAGAAGAGGATCGTTAAACTAGTATAACATTTTTAAAAAAAATGAGCTAATGAAAAATGCCCTTGCACTTGCAGGGGTGTTTTTTTTTATACCTATTCAATTTAAAATCTTCCAATTTTTAAGATTAAAAGATATTTCGTAATCCTATCGTAATAATTTCTTCATACAGGCTCTGGGCCTTTAACACATTCTTTTCACTACTTTTATTTTTCTAAGTGAAAAAAATGGGACGAAAAACTCTTGCATGGGTAGTGTTGTTGTTTATGCAGGTTACTACCTCTCTGGCTCAGCAAACAGACGAGACTTTACAATTAGCGATTGATGTAATAATAGAAAAAGCCAGCGAAAGCATCAATCAATCTCCAGACTCTGCTTTTTTATATAGCAAGCAAGCTTTAAAACTCGCCAAAGAAAGTGGCTACGATAAAGGAGAAGTAGCTGTGCACCTAATGCTTGGCGAAATATTCTATCATCAAGGAGCATACGATCAGGCTTTGAGCCATTATATTCAAGCTTCTGAGCATTTCCGGAAAAAGAAAAATCAACGCAAGTTGGCAGCGAGTTACCATCGCATGGGTGAGATTTACTATGCCTCCAAACAATCCAATTCTGCTTTTAAACATCAACAATATGCACTTGCCATTTATAGCGATATTGCCGATACACTAGGCATCGCAGAAGTATTTGGAAGCATCGGGCATTTGTTTGAGAAAAAACAGCAATACGATTCGGCACTTTACTACCAAAATGAATCTTTAAAGCTCTATCAGCAGCTACAAGATAGTGCAGGCATTGCCCACATTTATGAAAACATAGGCAGTGTGTACGAAGACCAAGAGAAATTTGGGGAGGCACACAACTATTTTTTTCAGGCTTATTCGCTTAATAAGCAAATGAATAATCGCTATGAGTTGCTGAATAATCTTAACAATCTGGGAGATACTTATCGCAAAACAGGTAGATATGCCGAAGCACTGGAATTCACTCAGCAAGCATTAGCTTTAGCGACTGATCTGGATGAGCAAAACCAAATAAGCAGTGCTTATCGCGATTTGGGGAAAGCCTATTACGAAATGGGCAACGATTCTCAAGCTTATTTTTACTTAAATAAAGGTCGAGAGCTGTACGAAAAAATCTACACAGAAGAAGCCACCCAGCAAATTGCCCTTTTACAAACCTTGTTTGAGATTGAAAAGAAAAACAACGAGATAGAATTACTCGAGAGAGGCAAACAACTCGATAACCTAATCAGGCTAATCATATTTGTGGTTGGTTTGCTATTACTGGTTTTGGCGATTTCCATTATTAGCAGGCAAAGGTTAAAAATTAGGAATGATAAGCAACTGCTTGATGAAAGAGACAAGTCTTACCAAGCAGAAAAAAACCTGATGAAAGTTGAACTCGATAATAAGAAACTTTCTGAAGAAAGATTGCAAGACGAGCTAAAAGGAAAGAGTAAAGAACTGACGACTCATACATTACACATCATTACTAAAAACCAGATTCTTGAAGAATTGAAAGATGATATTTTGGCAATTTTAAATGATGAATCTCGCGGGTATAGAAAAGAGCTGAAAAAGTTGGTAAAAAAGATTGACCTCAACTTTCAAAAAGACAACGATTGGGATGATTTCCGCCAGATATTCGAAAAAGTACACGAATCTTTTTTTGATAACCTGCTAAACCAATTTCCTGATCTTACCTCAAAAGAAAAACGATTGGCAGCTTTAATCAAACTAAATATGAACTCCCAAGATATTGCAACCATCATGGCAATTTCTTCTGATAGTTTGAGAATTGCTCGCTACCGATTGCGCAAAAAATTACAGATTCCTAAAGAAGAAAAATTGGAAGCTTTTATCCAGAAATTTTAAGAAGATAATGACTCCATATAATGCCTTATTTCTAGTAATTATAAAAATAGAACACTTATTCATTCTATGAAAAAAAATAATATTCCGACTCAATTTTTCACACTTAACGATAAGTAAATCAAAACTTAATACTGGTTTAATGCCATTTTGTACAATTGTAAAGCACTGAAAATCAATATAATATCACTTTAAAAAATCACTTTGTTGCTTTCTTGTATACTGATGTATCTCCGCTGTTTACTTTTTGTTGATGCTATTTTTTGCACCCCTCAATAAGTATTTCCAATATCGAACCATCAAACAAAATTCTTGGACTATGAAGATAAGATTCCTATTAAACATTGCCCTAATATTCCTTGCCAATTATTCCTTTGCACAGGAGTTGGGAATAGTAAAGGGAAGAATTACAGATGGTACATCTAATGAAATTTTACCCTATGTATACATGAGGGTAGATGGTTCTACAACTGCCGGAACTTCTAACTTAGAAGGGCTTTATGCCTTAAGAGTTCCCGCTCAAAAAGAAGTGGCGATTACCTTTCACTACCTTGGTTACAGAGACACTACTATTACATTTAATGTAAATGCTAGCCAAACCGTAGTACAAGACATTAACATGAATGCCGATGGTACTTTTCTGGAAGAAGTATTGGTAAAAGGCCAGTTACAAGGGCAAGCCAATGCTTTAAACAACCAGAAAAATGCAGACAATATAAAGAATGTGGTTTCTTCGGAACAGATTGGTCGTTTTCCTGACCAGAACACTGCCGAAGCTTTACAGCGTGTAAATGGTGTAAACATCCAGCGCGATCAGGGTGAGGGGCGCTATGTATTGGTAAGAGGTTTAGCACCACAGTTTACCAATGTGAACATTAACGGAGAGCAAATTCCTTCGCCAGAGGCAGATGTGCGCTTTGTAGCATTAGATGTAATGTCATCATCACAATTATCTTCAATGGAAATTTCTAAAACATTGACTCCAGATATGGATGGCGATGCCATTGGAGGCTCGGTAAACCTGATTACCAAAACAGCTACTTCTTCTGATGCGGAATTGAATGTGTCGTTAGCTGGTGGTTACAACAACTTAATGGGAGAGTTAAACTCTAATGGAGCCATTCAATACGGGCAACGATTTGGCAAAGAGGAGCGATTAGGTGTGATGATCAACGCTAACTATTACAACAATAATTTGGGTAGTGATAACTGGGAGCGCGAGCCATTTGATAATGAATTAGAGCTAAGAGATTACGAACTTACCAGAACTAGATCGGGCTTGAGTAGCACGATTGATTATATGCTTGGGCAAAATAGCAAGCTTTATGTGCGTACAATTTACAGCCAGTTTACTGACAGAGAGTGGAGAAGAAGATACATTTTTGTTCCAGAAGATGATGAGATTGAAAGATCAACCAAAGACCGTTTCGAAGAGCAATCTATCTTTACAGTGAATGTGGGTGGAGAGCATTTCTCAGATAAAATTCAGTTAGATTATGAAGTTCAATATTCTTATGGTGAGCAAGATACGCCATACGATAATGAAGCAACTTTTATTGCAGGTATTCCAAGTACGCTCAATTTTTCAAGTACAGAATATCCAACTTTTACCGCAGAGAATTACCTAGACAACAGCGAGTATGAATTCGACGAATTGGAAATGGGAAATACGCTGGCAGAAGACAGAAATATTACTGCAAAATTTAATATTGGAATACCTTATAAGATTAATGGAAGCCAAGGTTTGTTGAAGTTTGGTTCTAAAGTGAGATTGAAAGATAAGAGTTACACCATTGTGCAAAACAAGTATGAAAACTTGGGTGGCGTACCAAACCTAGATGCTTTTGAAGGTGGTTTATTAGACGACAACTTTTTAGATGGTGAGTATCAGTTAAACACCGCACTTGATGTAACTAAATTGATTTCTTACTTCAACGAAAATCCTGAGCAATTCGAATTACAAATCGAAGATAAAGCCATAGACGAAGCATTAGAATCTTACGAAGCAACTGAAAATGTGTATGCTGGTTATTTAATGGCGAAACAACAGTTTAGCAAATTGATGTTAATTGGTGGTGTTCGTTACGAATATACCAAAGTAGATTATCAGTCTAAAGATGTAGTAATTGGTGCTGATGGCGATTTGGATGAGATTCGCCCAATTGAAGGAACATCTGATTACGGAATGATTCTACCGCAAATTAGTGCTAAATACGCGGTGGATAATAATACAAACATCCGTGCAGCAGCAACCTACTCTTATTCTAGACCAAACTTTAACGATATTGTTCCATCTCAAGAAGCTAATATCGAAGATAGAGAAGTTACCATTGGTAACCCAGATTTAGCTCCTGTAAAAGCCATTAACTTAGACTTATTGGCAGAGCATTACTTCTCTAATGTGGGTGTTATTTCTGGTGGTGTTTTCTACAAAAAGCTAGACGATTTTATTTATCCGCAAGTGATGTTTAATAGCCAATATCCGGCAACAGGAACACCAATAGCCACAGGTTTAAGAGTAACACAATCTCAAAATGGCGAAAGTGCAGACTTACTTGGTTTCGAAGCGGGTTTCCAGCATAAACTAGATTTCTTACCGGGAGTATTAAAGAATTTGAGCTTGTATTTGAATTATACCTTCACACATTCAGACTCAAAAATTCAGAGCCGTAATGAGGAAGACGAAGGCACTAACATCACAGAATCTATCAAGCTACCGGGACAAGCAAAACACATTGGTAATGTTTCATTGGCTTTCCAATCTAACAAATTTAACATTAGAGGTTCATTAAACTTTAATGGTGAGTATCTAGACGAAGTTGGCGGAATTCCAGAAGAAGACATCTTTATCAACGACAGGCTGCAAGTAGATTTAAGTGCGAGCTACTTTGTAACAAACCGTTTAACTGTTTTTGTAGAATTTTTAAATCTCACAAACCAGCCTTTCGAAGCTTATCAGGGAGATGAGAACACAGTAATTCAGCGTGAATTTTACAAGAGCTGGTCTAGATTCGGTATTAAGGCAGATTTATCAAACTTCAAATTAAAATAATCAACAGATGAAAATATTAAAAAACAGTGTATTGCTATTGCTTAGCATAGCAATGCTTGCTACCTGTTCTAAAAGAGATGAAGATTTGGTAGAACCACTTTCTACAGATGAATATCCACAAGTGATTTTTCCAGATGATGAAGGAGATGGCGATGTAGAAGATGGTGACAAAGTAGGTATTAAATTGACTTTGTTAGACAGAATAGACCCAACTGGCGAAGAGCTAGGAGGTCTAATTATTCCACTCGAAAGTGATGTAACTGTTAACTTCATTATTAAAGATCCAGCAGGTTTTTCTGATCTATCTACTTACTTTCTCGATTGGGTGGCTTTCTACGAAATCGATGATTGTACCACTTCAGAAGACTTAGACGAAGACCTCAATCTAACTTTTAACCCGAATACTGGCGAAGGTAGTGTTACTTTTCCAAGTAATGTAGAAGAGATTGAAATCGAGTTTGAATTGACCGAAGACTTGTTTGACGACGATGTTTTTAATGTAGACGGAAGAGGTTTTGTATTCCAACTTACAGGCGTAGAAAGTAGCGAAGAAGCAGTAAAAGTAAATACTGATCTTGAGTTTGAATATGAAATATTGGATGATGAAGGCATTTACGGAGAGTGGACTTTGGATATAGAAAATGCTGAGCAGTTCGAAAATTTTAAAAATCTCTTTGGCTTGGTTGATGGAGATATAGCAGAACTAGATGCACCCGATGTAGACGAAATCGTGATTGAGTTTAAGTACGAAGAACTTTCTGTACTGGTAGTTTTGGTAGAAGAAGAACTGGTTGAGGAATGCGATGAGAGTGAAATGGAGAATATTGAGATAGAATTGGAGATGGAATACGATGAACTCGAAGACGATGCACTTACTGGCGAAGCAGTATTTGTAGGTGAAATTGAGATGGATGATGAGAGTGTTGAAGAGTACGAATATGCAGGAGAATTTACCGTCGATGGAGATCAGTTAACCATTACTTTAGAAGGGGAGTACGACGATGAAAGTACAGATGAAATTACACTAGTACTATCGAAGTAAGCAATATCAAAATATAGGATGTAAAAAAAGTATAAACATGTTTAGCCTGAATTGATTTTATAATTATGGACTAACAGAATAATACTATTAAAACAAGCAATTCAATAAAGAAGATAACATGAATATAAAAGTTAATTTATTACTACTTATAACCATACTGGCAGTAAGCTGCATGTCTAAAAAAGGGGCAGAGGAAATCGGAGAAACGACCGATACAGAAGAACTGCTAGATACTTTGGCATCGTTACCAGTAATGTCTTTACAACCAGTAGTAACCACAGAGCCAACTAAATACGATACAGACGATCCTTGTATTTGGATTAACAAAGATGATCTTTCTAAAAGTTTGATTATTGGTACAGACAAAGATGAAGATGGCGGTTTGTACGTGTACGATTTAGAAGGTAAAATTATTCAAGACAAAGTGGTTAAAAATCTGCACCGACCGAATAATGTAGATTTGGAGTACGGATTTAACTACAAAGGCAAACAGGTTGATATAGCTGTTACTACAGAGCGATTAACTCACAGACTCTTGATTTATTCAGTTCCGGAGATGACTCTGATTGGTAGTATAAATGCTTTTGAGGGTGAGAAAGATACCACTAATTCAGAATATCGCGACCTAATGGGTATCGGTTTGTATAAAGACCCAGCTAAAAAGGATATTTATGCCATAGTTGGTAGAAAAGTAGGCCCGACAGACAGCACCTATTTGTGGCAATACAAACTGATGGTGAAGCAAGACTCTGTAAGAGGTGAGCTTGTACGAAAGTTTGGTGCTTTCAGTGGATTAAAAGAGATTGAATCCATTGCTGTAGACGATAAACTGGGTTATGTATATTACTCAGATGAAGGTTTGGGTGTGAGAAAATACTTTGCGCATCCAGATAGCAGTAATCGTGAATTGGCGCTGTTTGCTACAGAAGGTTTTCAAGATGATCACGAAGGAATTAGCATTTATGAGCTAGACGATAAGCGAGGTTACATTTTGGTTTCCGATCAGCAGTCTAACGAGTTTCATATTTTCCCAAGGGAAGGAACCGCAGAAGACCCGAACAAACATCCACTCTTAAAGGTAATACCTGTTTCAACTGTCGAGAGTGATGGCTCAGATGTAACCAGTGTTACGCTCAACGACAAGTTTAAAGGGGGTTTGTTTGTAGCTATGTCCGAAGGAAAAGTATTTCAATACTATAGCTGGAAAGACATCGCTGGAGACGATCTTGAAGTAAAGGAATAGTTCTGAAATCAACAGATTAGATAAAAGGAAGTAGGAAACTGCTTCCTTTTTTAATTGAAAGATTAAATCAAATTATAATGTTAAATTCTATAATTTATCAAGGTTAGTATTTCTTTTCTATTTTGACCATGTTTTAAATCATCAATTTGTTCTTCATCATTTTCCATATTTAGGATATACTTATTTTTAAAAATATCATCAAAGTATACACATATTTTAACGGCTGGAATAGTATGAGGTAATTTTATAGGTTCTGAATTACCCTTTATGGAATAAACTATAATGCTTAGATCAAACTTTTTTGGATCTATTCCTAAGTTTATAATTATTTCTTCAGTGGCATATTCAATAGACTTATTACTTAATTTTTCGAAAATTTTATGGCTATTACTAATTTCAGGAACATCATTCCGTCTTTTCCAATTATTAAGATATCCATCATTCTGATGATTTGCATATTTGCTAAATTCAGTTTTAAATTTTTTGAGAAACTCAGACCCATCATCATATTTCATTTTAATAAACACTTTTACATTTAATGCAGCACCATTTCCTATGTTTTGTAAACTATAGCCGTTTCCATTATTATGTAATGATAAAATAGGTTTATTTATAGCTTGCTGAAAAGCTTTCTGATTTTTAGAGTTAAACTCATTTGATTTATATATCAAATAAGTGAGATATGAAGTAACTAACAAACTTATAATGGATATCAATAAGCTCTCAAATGTTGCAAAAGTTGCCCAATCATCTGGCTTTTTTGACAGATTATAATTCTGACAAATCCCAAAGTATAATGGATAAATAATAAGAGAAAGAACTAATATTATTCCTATTATTAATAATAAATATTTTCTTACATTCATTAAAACTCTTTTGATCTTTAAAACTATAATGTAAACCTTTTTAAGGTAAATTTAATAATGTGTACCTTAAATAATTGAAATTGAAAATATAGTTATATTGCAGTCCAAATGTATTGGCTTATTACCCCTTTCCACCCACTTTCTGGTAGGTCATCCGGATACAGCAGTACAGCTCAGAATTATATAACATTAAATTAGCATTAGATAAATAATAGCTATTAGTTATAACAACCAGTGAATACTATCACTTTAAATAATTATTGCCCTTTTGGTAATAAGTACGACTACCACCCCTTGCATAAATTTTAGAATCGTAAATATGAAACAATGGAAAATCCAATAACAACTATTGCAATCTATTTGCCCAATGGAATTCAACTAGTATTTTTTAAACTTCTAAGTACACAAAAGACCAACATTGCGCTTAATTCTCCATAAGCTCTTCCCGTAAAATTTGTAATAACTGCCTTTAGAATTTGTAAGTAATTCTTAGCAATTGGCTTTTGGTAGACCATTAAGCTCATTGCCAGATACCTTATTGCTGAGCAAATCGCTCGTATCATACTTTTCACTTATAAAAATAGGTGAAACAGGACTCCTATGCGCTTTTCTGCAAATGTCTTTCACATTTGACAAAACCTAATATTTATATTTTTTAATAATATGAAATGAAAAAATCTATTTACCATAAAAATCTAAAAATACTACCTGCGGTAACATTGCTTACCATGCTTTTTATACTGCAATTAAATGCAGTTTCTTATGCTCAAGTAACAGAGTACATCCAGAATTTTGACAGTGTAGATGTGCCTACCGAGTGGGTTTCTACCAGTGGCACTTATATACACAGCATTGTAGAAGATGTTGATCCGTACACAGCAGATACGGTAAGTGCTTTGCAAATGGCAATCAACAAAAACTCACAGTACTCTGGTTTTACAGTATATTTTCCTAATGATATTGATATAAGCGAAAATCGATTTGTAACCATCCGATTACGTAATCCAGAGGGAGTTCATTCTTTCGAAATTCGCTTCTACGATACTTCTGGAGCTTCTTCGGTGATATCAAGCATGGTGCTTTCAGAAGGTTATAATGAGCTCTATTTTCAGATAGGAACCACTATTAATTTAGAAGCTTTAGATAGAATGATTATTCGACCAACCACGGGAGCAGAGTTTACAACCTATCAGGGCAATATCTATTTCGATTATTTTAAAATTGGAAATAACGACGATTTACCGCCAGAATCTGCGGACTTGCTCAATTTATATGTGCGAGATAATTTTAATGTTACTTCTTTTGATATTGACAATACTGCCCGAACAGTACAGCTAGAATATGCAGGTGAAACTGATGCAACTAGCGTAAGGTTGTACACAGCTAATTCGGGTGCATCTTATTGGTCTACCAACACGATTACAAGTTACAGAAATTACGATGCAGGTTTTACTGCCGATCTTACCAGTTTGCTAGGCACAATTACGAACACTTATACTTTTAGTGCTACTAGAATAGATGCAAATCTGCGAGCATTAATTAGCCCTGTCACAAACTCTTTAGATAATGCCAACCTTTCTAATCTAGAATTAGACTCGCTAGGTAATAACATTTTAGCTTATTTGGCAAATGTGGTAGGAGGCACTTTTTCTGGTAGTTCGATTACTACAGCAGAGGGAGTTACAATTACAGTTAGTGCCAGTGCACATGCAAATATAAGCACTTCGGGTGCAGTAACATATCCAACTGGAGATCCTGTGAATGGTTCTATTACTTTAACAGTTACAGAAAATGGCTATTCAGAAGACATAACTGTATTTTTAAATATCTTACCAGAGCTCTTACCGGGAGTTTATATTCCACCTATTTATAAAGGTATAGACCAAAGAGAAATCGTATTGCCAGTAGAAGTTTTATTGGGCGATTCAACTTTATTTTCTGATAGTTTAAGTTTTGATTTTGTAGTGAATGATACTGCTATTATCGGCAATTTTGTAGAGAGCTATGTGTCAGGAGAAAAAACCCTTTTACTCGGTTTTGATGCAAAAGAAGTAGGGCCAGCAATTTTAGATATTAGCATTTCTAATAGCGATTCTACACTTAAAACTGTAAAAATAGGTGTGGCAGTAGAGTCACCAGTTACAGCAGATAACAAAGGTGCTAGATATGCTGGTAAAGATGTAAGGCATTGGCAACCAAGACCATATAAAACCAATGCAACAAATATGAGTGGCTATCCGGTAACTGTTTCTGAGTCTTATAAAGATTGGAGAATAAGTTCAAGTTCTGGTGATGCCGAGACTAACGCTAATTACTTTTTCCAAGGAATTTTGTCTGGTATATTGCTACCACCAGTTTCAGGAAGTTATCAATTCTCAATTACAGGTGATAGTGAAGGTTTACAAGCTTTGTGGTTAACTCAGGGTCTCGATAATTCAACTTTCCCAGATGAAAGTGATCCCTTAAACGATCCACAACATCATTTAGCAAAATTGGGCGAAAATGGGACTATTACGCTAGAAGCTGGCGTGCCTTATTACTTCGAAGGTCACCACAAACAAATTGTAAACGATTGGATAGTAGATGTAAGATGGAAAAGACCGGGTGATATTGACTTTATCAATATCAGCGATAATTACATAGTTTGGTTTGTTGATTTCGAATTGCCAGAAGTAGTTACAGGCATTAGTTCTGTTGTTGGAGAAACCGGAGCATTAATTCGTTGGGGAGCATCTACAGACGATCAAGGATTAAAAGGTTACCATGTTTACTCAAATGGTAAAAAAATTACTGATGAAGCAATTGCAGATACAGAGTTATTTATCGATGGATTAACTGGTGAAACCGATTATGAAATTGTTGTTGTAGCAGAAGACGATTTTGGTCATGTTTCATTCCCATCAGCTATTCATAGAATTACTACGACTGCAAATACAACTACAGAGGCCTCATTGCCAACCACATTTGCACCAACTTTAGTCACTGCATTTAAAGCAGATTTTAGTTGGAGTACATCGCCAGAAGCTTTGGCATATAATATTTATTTGGATGGAGAAAAACTAAACGAAAACATCATTACCGATACAGCTTATCATATAAGCGGATTAACTCCTGAACAAGCTTATACAGTTGAATTAAGAACTGTAAATGTGAGTTTAGTCGAATCTACCAGTGCATCATCTTATAGTTTAAACACGCTGGCATTCGACATCAATAATCCAGATGAGGATGTATTAACAGCAGAGGTGGATGTTACTTTAAATCCGGTAGCGAAGGCAACAGGTATGGCAGTAAATGTTGGTGAAGATGCTTCAGCAATGCCAAAATCTGAAACTGCTGAGTTTATGGCTTTAATGGAAGATTTTAAACCAGGAGGTTTGCGTTTAGGTGCAATTCCGGCAAATAGTATTAGCTACGAAAGCATTACAGGTTCAAGCTCAAGTTACTTTACCATTGGTGATTTTGTACATTATTCTATTGCCAGTGGAGGCAGTTACGCCATGATTTGTACAGGTCCGGGTGAAAGTACTGATTACTTTAACAATCCAACCTCTACCTATACTAAATTAATGGAGTACTTGGGAGGAAATTCTAGTACTACAGAAGGTGCCAAAAGAGCTGGTGAAGGTTATTCCGATCCTTTTCTTGGTCAGTTAGATGTAATCGTGATCGAATTAGGTAACGAAGTTTGGGGTGGCGAAGCACACGGAGTAGCAAACCTTGCAGGAACAGACTTTAGAGATGTGTATTTACAGTGGGTAACAGATGTAAAAGATGCCATTGTTGCTTCACCTTACTACGATCCTGAGAAAATTATTATCTCGGTAAATGCGAGAAGCCCACAATTTCCAGACTTTCAAGATCAGATTTTTGAAGAATTAAGTGATGATGATTTTCCATACATTTTATCTCTTTCTGGATATGTGGGTGGTAATTTGATGGATTCAGGCGAAGATTTCTCTGATCTGGTTGCTAATAGTCGTCTGGCTTATCACAAACAAAGTTACGATCGCATGGCTTACTATCTGGCTAATATGGATAAAATCAATAGAAAAGCCATTGAGGTTTCTGGTAGAATTTGGCCATATTTCCCTTACGAGAGTAACAGTACACAAAGTAACTATCATGGTACTTTGGGGCAGGCATTGCTTACTGTAGATTACCTGCATGAATATGTAAAGAAAGGAGCCATTTTGCCAGCCTTGTTTGCTTTTGAAGGCGGCCAATGGAGAATGGTTACACAAGAAGCTAATGGTACTTATACCAAACGTCCGCTTTTCCATCTTTCAGCTTTGTCTAATGAGACAACCAGAGATGGTATTATGCTAGAATCAACCACTGCATCTGCTCAGAAACTCACCAACCATTACGAGCAAGAGTTTGAATTTGAGCCAGTTGGTTTCCATGCATTTAATAGAGGAGGAGAATATGTGCTGCAATTATATAGTAGAGAATACGAAGAAGATTATGTTGTAAAAGTAAATCTGCCAGATGTAGGTACAATTAGCAATACGAAGATGACAGTCGTTTCAGGTGAATCTTACGAATCTTCAGAAGTAACATTTACAGAAACTACAGATATTACTGTAGAAGATGGTATGCTTGTAACAGTGCCAAAATACAGTATGGTGGTAATCACTTTCGATGCAGATGATTTGAACTTAGAAGCGCCTTTGGCAAATGTAGATTACACACAAGTTACTTCAGTAAACATTGCAACTTCAGATAGTTCACTCATCATCGACGATTCAAAAGCTTACTTGGGTGTTTTAACCAGTGTTGAGCCAGAAGATGCTTATGTTACTACTGCCGATGTAATTGTGCTTGATCCAGATAGCACTGGTGCAGAGATGAAAGGTTCATTGTTATATCCGGGAACTCAAAATGGTGTGATTCAGATTTTTGCTCGCTCAAAAAGTGATTCAACCATAATGAGTGATACATTAACAATTACGATTGATAAATCTAGTTTTGAACCAGTTTCGGTAAAAGCACTTAAGGTGAGCACACAACCGAATTTAACTGGTATACTCGATTCTACATGGAGTTTGGCAAAACCTAATCCGCTTACAAATGTAGTAGTAGGACAGGTTACGCCAGAAAATTTATCAGCCAATTTTAGGGCGCTCTGGGATGAGAATTACCTCTACATCCACTTCGAAATTACCGATGATTTTCTTCGAACAGATGCCAATGCTGCTGCACCTTGGGAGTGGGATGGTGTAGAAGTTTTTGTAGATGCACTTAATCTCAAAAACACCAGTTATACGGCTGGCAATGATGCTCAATATGCTTCTGCCTATCAGCACGATTTTGATCAGTTTTGGAATAGTTCATCATCTTCTAAAGAAGGAGTCTTACTTAATGATACTGTTACTGCCCAAGGTTATAATAAAGTCTTGGCTTTTCCTCTTTCAACCATAAATGTTTCTATAGACACTCTGCCATATATTATGGGTTTTGACGCGCAGGTAAACGATAGTGATGCCGGTTCTGGAAGAGAAAATAAGATTACTTGGAATGCTTTAGTAGACGATGCATGGACAAACCCATCTTCTTTCGGAGAGTTGGTATTGGATGAGTATCGCGAATTACAAGGTATCGCTCTTACTGATAATGATTCTGTAACTCTAAATGCAGATGAGCAATATCGCGCATATATCACTTATACACCTACAAATGCAACCTTTACAAATCTAAGTTGGGTGTCTAGCGATACTTCTGTAGCAACAGTAAGTACTTCTGGAAATGTAACAGCCATTGACGAAGGTACAGCCATGATTGTAGTTACTTCGGAAGAAGGTGGTTTTATGGATACACTTTATGTGGAAGTAACAAAACCAGTTACAGGAATTTTGCTTACACCATCAGAAGATGCGATACTTCCAGTTGGTCAAACTTTACAGCTAAATGCTTCAGTGGTTCCAGCAGATGCTTATTTGCAGGGTATTATCTGGACAAGTTCAGATGAAGTGGTGGCTACGGTAGACCCATCTGGTTTGGTAACAGCATTGGCAGAAGGAGAAGTGGAAATCACAGCGACTACTGAGCATAGAGGTTTTAGTCAAACTGTAAATGTTTTAGTGAATATTCCAGTAACCTCAGTTTCTTTCCAACTTTCTAGCCTTAATATGGCGACGAGTGGTACCATTAATTTACTTTCATTTGTAAATATTCAACCTTCGAATGCGACCATACAAGATTTAACTTGGGCGAGTTCGGATTCTACTGTTGCAGCTATCGATACCGCTGGAGTTCTTTCTGGTATTACAGATGGAGAAGTAGTAATTACAGTAACTACAGTTGATGGTGCTTACACAGACCAGCTCACTGTAATTGTTGGCGAAGGAGGTACAGTTGATCCAGGTGAGATAGATGGAAAAGTAAACAGAGAGTTTTGGACAGATATTACAGGTTATCAAGTATCTTATTTAACAAGTACAGAAGATTACCCTAATGACCCAACTGGTAGTGATTATCTAACAAGTTTAGAAGCAGTCGATTGGGATAACCCAACAGATAACCAGACTTGGTACAACTTCTATGGCCAGAGAATAAGAGGTTATATTCATCCTGATACAACAGGTACTTATTACTTCTTCCTTTCATCAGACGATCAATCAGAATTGTATTTGAGTACTGATGACGATCCTGAGAATAAGGTTTTAATAGCAAATATCTCTACATATTCTACTTTTAACCAATGGGATAAACTTGCTTCTCAGAAGTCTGCAGCCATCACATTAGAAAAAGATCACAAGTATTATGTGGAAATATTGCACAAAGAAGCGAGTGGTAACGATCACTTAAGAGTAGGTTGGTTAAAACCAGGAGAGACGGGTACTGCTCCATCAGAAATTGTTCCGAGTAGTGTGCTTTCTAGCTTCTTTGATACAGATGCGATTTCTAGTGTTACTATAGCTTTAAATATGGATATTGGAGAAACATTGCAACTTGATGCTGTCATCAAACCGTATGATTTCCCTGACCAAAATGTAACATGGTCTTCTAGTGATACTTCTGTAGTTGCGATTGATAGTTATGGAGAGATTACAGCCAACGGTTCTGGTATGGCAACTATTAAAGTTACCACAGAGGTTGGAGGCTTAACCGATCAATTAGCGATAATAATCACAGTTTCCAATGAGCGTTTTGCAGGTGATGATTTAGATGGCAAGCAAAGACCCTCTGATTTTGAAATTTATCCTAATCCGGTAAACCAAGAGGTGTATGTAAATATTCCGAAGTTAGATGGAGTAATTAATATGTCTTTGATAGATATCAGAGGAATAGTAATAGAACAGCGAGATGTTTCTAACGAGTTAGAACAGGTAACCTTCGATGTATCTAAACTTGCGAATGGTTTGTATGTACTCAGAATAAATACTGAAAAGTATAGCACTGTGCAGAAATTGCAAGTAAATCATTAACCTATCATACCTTAACCTTAGAGGTAATGGAGTTTTAGCTTCATTGCCTCTTTTTTTTAAGACTGCTAAACAATTTGAGTTTAATATTGTAAAATTTATAAGAAGATAAATTTTACCAGTTTTTTATGTTTTTACTAGCAAATATTTACAGCGCATCAGCAATTTTTTTTAGAATCAAACCAGCTCAAAATTCTTACAGATCGATAAAACGAGCGGTTCTATTTATATCCTTTCTGGTTTTGAGTATCCAAAGTTATAGCCAAATTTTAACTAAAGACTCAGTACTACAATTATTGGATAATAGCCCCAATTTTACAATTAACAAGGATAACTATTTTATTACAGGCATCCCGATGAATCACAATCCAACTAAATATAATTCGGATGTAAAATTTCAAATTAGTTTTAGGCATCGGGTTACAGATACTCAATTGCCTTTTGATACTTATTTATTTCTTACCTACACTCAAAAGTCTTTTTGGGATATTTATCAGCAGTCTAAGCCTTTTGCAGAGAATAATTACAATCCGGGAGTTGGTTTAGGTAGGTTATTTTTTAATGGCGATAAATTAGCAGGAGCGGGCGCTATTTCTTTACAGCACGAATCTAACGGTAGAGACAGTATTTACTCTCGAAGTTGGAATAGAGTATCGGTACATTATTCAGCAATTCTTTCACCAAAAGTAATTTTGAGTTTAACAGCTTGGTTGCCTTTTTCATATGGTGATAATGCTGATTTATTAGATTATATAGGAATAGGAGAAGTAGGTATAAACTGGGAAATAATTAAAGACAAATTGATTTTCGATGCCATTGGTAGAAAGGGCACAGGCCTCGATTGGAGAGGAAGTTTACAAACCAATCTAAGCTACAAAATTGGCAAAAGCAATCAGTTTTTAATGCTTCAATGTTTTACAGGCTATGCCGAAAACTTGGTCGATTACCAAGTGAAAACCTATATGATTCGGGCAGGACTGGTGATAAAACCTTCTAAATTTATCTTTTACTAAAAGTTTAGTAAAAGTTTTGGGAGACATCAGCATCTATCAATTTTTCATTAAACAATGTATAAGCCTATTAGATTGGCCATTTTGAAGGCATTATGTGTAAATTCAATATTTTCAACATAAACAATTCTTTGTGCTTTTAGGTTTTGCTAGATATTATCCGAAGCATATTAAGTAGCGATTAGAAAATAGAATGTTAGAAAGCTTTGTATTTTACCTGACACTTACCGTAATAATAATAGCACTAATTTTACTGGCTAGAAAGCTAAAAGTAGCTTACCCTGTATTACTGGTAATTGCAGGGTTAATGATCAGTTTTATACCCAGTGTTCCAAAATTACATATAGAACCAGAACTTATATTTATCATATTTTTGCCACCATTGCTTTACGAAGCAGCTTGGCAGATGTCTTGGAAAGAACTTTGGCGATGGAGAAGAATCGTAAGTAGTTTTGCATTTTTGGTTGTATTTTTAACTGCGCTCACAGTTGCATTAGTTACCAATTCATTAATTCCGGGATTTACCCTTGCGCTTGGTTTTTTACTGGGCGGTATTGTTTCTCCACCAGATGCAGTAAGTGCTGGCGCTATTTTAAAATTTGTAAAAGTACCTAGAAGAACAGCGTCAATTTTAGAGGGAGAAAGCCTGTTAAATGATGCATCGTCACTTATTATTTTTCAATTTGCTTTAACCGCATTAAATACAGGCAAATTTGTTTGGTACAATGCATTAGGTAGTTTTATCTGGATGTTAGTAGGAGGTATTGCTACCGGTTTGCTTATCGGTTGGGTTTTTATGCAAATTCACAAACGCATTCTCAACGATCCTAATATTGATGTAATGCTAAGTTTGGTAACACCGCACATTATGTATATTAGTGCAGAAGAAATACACAGTTCTGGTGTGTTGGCAGTAGTAAGTGGTGGATTGTACCTTTCTAGTAAAAGGCATATTTTTCTGGGGAGTAGTTCAAGGTTGCGTAGTATAAATGTATGGGAGAGTTTCAGTTTTATACTGAATGGTTTTGTATTTATTTTTATTGGCCTCGATCTACCGCAAATTATTTCTGGACTAGGTAAAACAGAGCTTTCAGATGCTATCGATTATGGCATAATTATCACAATTGTATTAGTGGTAATTAGGTTGTTGGCTTCTTATGCGGCATTGGCTTTTACCTTGGTTGCGCGTAATTTTATAACTGTAGCAGACCCTAGAAACCCCGGTTGGCAAGCGCCAATTACCATTGGTTGGGCTGGTATGCGAGGTGTAGTTTCGCTTGCATCGGCTTTGTCAATTCCTGTTATGCTAGATAATGGGTTAATGTTTCCGGAGAGGAACTTAATTTTATTAATAACCTTTATAGTAATTTTGCTTACACTTATTGTACAAGGTTTAACGCTGCCACTCATCATTAAAAAAACCAATGTAAAAGATTTGGACTATGTTAAACCAGAAGATGAAATTGATAAAGAAATTCATCAGGAAGTAATGAAAAGAGGTTATGAGTACTTGAGGAGTGAATATAATAAAGAGTTGAAACGAGAGCCTCAATTGTTAAAACTTTATACCAAATGGGAAAAGAAAGCTTTTTCGGAAGATAAATTGAAAATTTCTGAGCGATATAAAAAAATCTATATTGATGTATTAAATCACCAAAGGCAATGGCTGTTAGAGAAAAATGCTGGAGATGAAACACTAGACGAAAGTATTGTAAGAAAGCATCTTAAGTTAATCGATATCGAAGAAGTAAAATTGGACTTAATTAAGTAAAATATACTTGGTGCTAAAAAGTTCTTCTATGATTATTTAAAGATCAAATTTCATTATCGGCTTTTTCTATTTAATAAGTTTAAATCAATTAACATTGAATCTAATTTTAATCTTTTAGAATAGGTTCTATAATCAGTCGAAATATCATTCATTTATTTGAAGCTTAATATGCAAACTATTTACGAAAGCTCATTTCTGATTTTAATTTACAAACCAACATTTAGTCAACTAGAAATAATTTGGTTACCTGAATCTAAGAATATGAGTGTTGAGCAATACAAATCAGAGTTTCTTACTTATATCCGATTTCATAATGAGTATAAGATTAAATTGCTTTTAGCAGACGAGACCCATTTATTTTTTGAAGTAGTACCAGAATTACAAAAATGGGTAAGTGATATGCTAAACGAAAGAGTACATAAACAAGCCGAAAAATTAGCCGTCATCTTTAGCGAAGATTATCTTCAAAAATTAGCTGCTGAACAGATGATGACTCAATCTGAGTTGCAGCATATAAAAACTTTATTTTTTGAGTCAAAAGATGATGCACAAAAATGGCTTGTTACAGGTCGCCTAAAACATGTCAAGCAAAAGGTGTTATTCTTTTATAATAATGAATTTTCAACTTTTTCTGATTTAGATCACAAAAACACCGATTCTACAAATTAACTAATTGCTCAAATAGCATATAAATAATATTGAAGTTGGCTAGACAAGATTTTTGTTTAGCCTAATTTTTTTGCTTCTACACTAATTACCTCTGTCTGATTTTGTTTTCCTTTTAATGTGACAGAACCCAAATGATTGAACATATAATTTTGCGTATCTAATTGTTGTAACAAACTATCTGATATAAGGATTTTCTTTGAGTAAGAATTACAGATACTCTGCAATCGAGCGGTAGTATTCATTACATCACCGTGATAGGCTATATCTCTTTTAATATCACCAATTTCTACAGCAGTAACATTTCCGGCATGTACTCCTGCTTTAAACACGGGAATTATACCATATCTCTCGGTATAATAATTTCTTCTATTGTCAATTTCATTTTCGCAATCAAAAAAGAAATTGATACAAGCATTGTTTTTTATGCCATCTTTTGTATTCCATGTTAATACTATCTCATCGCCCACATATTGGTAGATTTGCACATTGTATTTAGAAACCACAAAATTGATATCCATAAAAAAATCTCTAATAAAAGCACTGTATTTTATATGCCCCAACTTTTCGGCAATAGTGGTAGAAGACTTTAAATCTAGAAACATAAAGATTCGATTTTCTTCTTTTGGTACCCTGTATTTGCCAAGTATAAAAGATAGCATCATCGATCTACCAAACTTTCTATTTACCTGATTGATAAATGAAATTAACAATGCCATGGCGAAATTATAGGTTAACACTAACTTAAAAATTTGTAACCAAGCAAAATCTATATTCACAAATCTCCGGTTGTAAATTAACTCTGGAAAAGTGGGAAATATGAACTGTCGGGTTATAAATAATATAAGTGCAGATGAAAGAAAATTTAATACGCCTTTGTATAAGAGTGTATAGCCTAATGGTAAAGTGTTGATAAATCTGATGCTGATAATTTTATCTGCGAAACCGAAAATTATGCCTTGTACTAAGCCAAAGAATACAGTTAAATAGATATTAAAAATAATATTGCTGTTGTCGGGTAATTGATGTGCAGCATTGTATATATTGTTAAATAGTTGGACGATAAATACCAGAAATAAATCGGCAATCATCCAGAAAACAGCCTGAATGGCTAAATATTTAGTTAAAAGAGGCCATCTAAATTGCATGTGGTCGAAAAGAATTTTGTTTGATATATTTTGCTTATTATTTCTTACCGCCAAAAATGATTGACTACTGTTTGATAACAAACAAGAACATAAGTGAAGCGGACAAATGTGTAAATAAAGCGACAATATTTTAATTAAGTTGAAATGCAATAATAAGCTTTCTAGTAGCCTGCAGGTTGTTGTTGTTGCTTCATTTTGATATTAGACGGCTCAATTTATATTTTGTCCGTTTGAGAACTGAAGTCTTTTGAGCAGGCTGTTGCTACCTGTAGTTTTGCCTCATCCAAATAGTTTTTATTATGATGAAAAAAAGATGGATGGTAGCGCAAATTACATGTTTACTACTATTTGCTTTCTCGGGAATACGGGCTCAAAATCAACCCATGACTTTAAAAGAGTGCATTGATTTTGGATTAGAAAATCATCGCAGTAATAAGGTTTACCAAAATAATATACTGGCAGCAGAAGCGAAGATTCAAGAAAGTAAAGCAGGTTATTTACCTCATGTAAATCTAACAGGTACTTTAGATGATAACCTGAAAGTACAAACCTCAGTAATACCTGGAGATTTAGTTGGCTCAGACGAAGACCAACGCATAGCTTTTACCAAGCAGTTTAGCACGAACGTTTCAGCTCAGCTCGATCAAAAAATCTACGATCAATCATTAATCACATCGCTTAAACTCAACAAGTTTAGCAAGCAAGAAGCTATGCTAAACAAAGAGCTTAACGATGAAGCTATTATTTACAACATTGTTACCGCATTCTATCAAGTATTGGTAAGTCAAGAACAACATGCTTATTTAAAAGAAGACATTGAAACCTATAAGCAACAGTTAGAAGTAGCCGAACTTCAACTAGAAAAAGGTGTATTAACCGAGGTTGATAAAAACAAAATTCAGGTTAATTACTACAATACACTCTCCCAACTAAATGTAGCTGAGAATACACTTACCTATTCGGAGAATCAACTTAAAAACCAGATGGGATTGCCTCTTACAGATGCAGTTCAAATTGATACAGCTTCACTTTCCACAATAGTTGCTGAACTCACGATACAACAAACCGAATCGGAATTTACTCCATCAACTCGTACCGAATACAAATTGTCCAATGTAAATATATCTATGCTTCAGATAGATGAAAAAAGGATAAGAGCACAAGCATTGCCTACATTAAGTGCTTATGCTAAATATGGTGGTGTTGGTTTTGGAGATGATCTTTCAGAATCTTTCTCTACAATTACAGATTTTGCAACCATTGGTTTAAAGCTCAGTATTCCATTATTTGATGGATTTGAGAGAAGTGCAAAAGTAAAACAGGCGAAGTATGAGCTTGCTAATGCACAGGAAAATCTGAAACTGGATACAGAAAGTTATACGCTTGAGTATGAAAATGCTCGAAATGAACTTGTGAAAGCCAGAACAAATATCGACAATGACCATAGAACACTAGACTTGTCTAAATCTGTTTTTAAGGCTACCGATCTGCAATATCAAAAAGGAGTAACAGACCTTACAGATTGGCTTGAAACCCAACGCTCATTAAAAGAATCGCAGTCGAATTACATTAACTCACTCTTTTCCTATTACGAGGCAATATTCGAGCTTGAAAAAATGAAAGGTACTTTAAAAAATTTCTATAACGCTTTGCAATAACCTAAGACATGAAACGCAAACATATAATCTGGATCATTTGTATTGTATTACTTGGATTAATGGGTTTACAGCTCTTTGCCAACAAACAAAAAATTGATGAAAAGAGTGATGTACAAGATACTGAGCCAATATTAATTCCAGTAAAAACAGATACCATTACTGAGATACCTGTTAATTTAAGTATCATAAAAACAGGAAATTTAGCTCCATTTAAAGAGAGTACTGTGTTATTACCTATTGGTGGTATAGTTAAACAAATCAACTTTGAGTTAGGCGATAAAGTAAGAAACGGCCAAACACTGGCAGTAATAGATAGCCGAACCAATCAGTTGGAGTTAGACAAAGTTGAAACCCAAATTGCCAAACTAAAAAACGATCTTGAAATCTATCAGGAGTTGTACGAAGGCAAAGCAGCCACTAAAGAAAAAGTAAGAGAGCTTCAACAGAGTTACGACGAAGCTGTAAACCAAGCCAAGCAGTTAAAAGAGCAAATTGCAGATGCCTCAGTAAAAGCACCAATATCAGGAATTATATCTAGCAAATCTTTGGAAGCTGGCGGTTTTGCCAATACCGGAACAGAGCTTACTTCAATCGTAAACTTGTCTATAGTAAAAGTAGAAGTGAGTCTTACAGAAACAGAAGCATATCAGGTAACAGAAGGACAGAAAGTGAAGATTACTACTAATGTTTATCCAGACAAAGTGTTTACTGGCAAGCTTACTTTTATAAGCCCACAAGCTGATGCAGCCCATAACTATGCAGCAGAAATAAGATTAGAGAACACAGGAAATACCATACTAAGAGCAGGCACTTTCGTATATGCAGATTTCTCTAAAAAATTGGAAGACAGCATTTTGGCTTTACCTCGCGAAGCTCTAATGGAAAGCTTGCAAAAAGCAACTGTATATGTTGTAAACAAAGATCAAAAAGTTGAGCTCAAAGAGATTAAGACTGGTCGAGAAATTAAAGGGCAAGTAGAAGTACTACAAGGCTTAAAAAAAGGCGATGTGGTAGTAACTACTGGCCAGATTAACTTGGAAGACGGAACAGAAGTACGAGTAGCAAATTAATCAACCTATTATGTCTATTTCAGAAATTGCCATAAAAAGACCACTATTAATAGTGGTGATATTTACCTCACTTATCTTATTTGGAGTAATGAGTTACTTCAAACTGAATTACAATTTACTGCCTAAACTAGCTGTAAATGTAGTGAGTGTAACAACCATTTATCCCGGTGCATCTGCTGCTGAGGTAGAAACCTCTGTTACAAAGAAACTAGAAGATGCCTTTGCTTCGGTAGAAGGTGTAGATCAGATAAACTCAACTTCTCAAGAAGGAGTTTCACAAATTACAGTAAACCTAAAAACCAATGCAGATTTAGATCAGGCAGAGCGCGATATACAGCGTAAAGCAGATCAAGCATCGAGCGAATTACCTGATGATATAGATAGGCCACTAGTGTCAAAAGTGAATTTAGATGAAACTCCGGTAATTCGAGCCGGGGTTACATCTACAAAATCTCCCAGAGCTTTATACGACTTAATAGATAAAGAAATTAAGCCTATTCTTCAAAACTTAGAAGGGGTGGGGCAGGTCAATATAATTGGTGGAGATGAAAGACAGATACAAGTAAACATCTCTCCTGAAAAACTGAAAAGTTATCATCTTAATATAGATCAGGTTTCTCAAGCAATAAGTAAAGCAAACCGCTCATTTCCAGCAGGTAATGTAGAAACCAGAACTAATACTGTTTCCATTAGATTCGATGCCAATGTAACTTCGGCAGATCAGATTAAAAGACTTATTGTTTCTAACAATAGATTCAGTACTGTTTATTTGGAAGATGTGGCAGAAGTGATTGATGCAACAGCAGATGCTACAGCAATTAACCATATTAATGGAATACCTTCTATCGGGGTGCAGGTAATCAAACAAAGTGATGCCAATGCGGTAAATGTAAGTGATTTAGTAAAAGGAAAATTTGAAGCACTTGAAAAAGAATACACAGATGCAGAACTAGACTTTGTTGTATCAAGTGATCAAAGTACTTATACACTAGCTTCGGCACATGCTGTAATGGAAGATTTGGGACTAGCAGTAATTATTGTTGGTATAGTGATGTTGGCGTTTTTGCATAGTTTAAGAAGCTCTATGTTTGTAATGGTAGCTTTACCATGTTCTATGATTCCGACCTTTATCGCCATGTACTTTTTTGGTTTCTCTCTGAACATGATGACCCTAATGGCATTGTCACTGGTTGTAGGTATTCTAGTAGATGATTCTATTGTAGTACTCGAAAACATCTACCGCCATATGGAGATGGGTTCGGAAAGAAGAAAAGCGGCTTTAGAAGGTAGAAACGAAATTGGATTTACAGCTCTGGCAATTACCCTTGTTGATGTTGTGGTGTTTTTACCATTAGCAATTAGTGGAGGTACTATAGGACAACTATTAAAGGAGTTTTCTTTAGTAGTAGTTTTTTCTACGCTTATGAGTTTGTTTGTTTCCTTTACCATAACTCCAATGCTTGCCAGTAGATTTGGTAAGTTGGAACACCTTACCAAAGACACTTTGTGGGGTAGAATCATCTTGGCTTTTGAAAGCTTTATCAATACCATTAAAGAGGATTACGGAAAGTTGTTAGCGCTCATGCTGAATAAAAAGAGATGGTTACTTTCTGGTGTATTCTTGCTCATAATTGCTTCATTTATGCTTGTAGGTTTTGGTTTTATTGGTGCTGCATTTACACCAGAAACCGATCAGGGAGAAATCAACATCAACCTAGAATTAGACCCTACCGCTTCTATATATCAAACCAATTTGCTTACTCAACAAGCAGAAAAGTTTATTCTAGAACAACCAGAAGTGATAAGAGTATTTTCTAGTGTGGGTTTTGTTAGTGGTAGTGTGCAAGGAGCTAGCAATACGAGTAACATGGCTCAACTTACGATTTCATTGGTTGATAAAAGTGAAAGAAAAAATTCAGTACAAGAATTTGGTCTTGAAATACAACGTAAACTTACAGGCCTATTACCAGGAGCCAAAGTAACATCTTCGGCAGTTTCGATTGCTAGTTCTGGTACTCGTTATCCTGTACAACTAGCAGTGCTTGGTTTAGATTTAAAAAAGGTTCGAATAGCAGCAAATCAGATAAAGGAAATTGTAGCTTCAGTACCAGGAACCAAATTTGTAGAATTATCAGTAAAAAATCAGAAACAAGAGATTACTGTAAATCTAGATAGAGATAAAATGACTTTACTTGGCTTAGATGCCAGCCAAGTGGGTGGTGTAATTCAAAATGCTTTTAGTGGAAACGACCAGAGTAAGCTTAAAGACAATGGAAATGAATACGACATCAACATTAGTTTAGACCCTTATTACCGCTCAAATATTGATGATGTAAGAAACCTTTCTTTCACAAATAGCGAAGGACAGACATTTCTTTTGAGTCAGTTTGCAGAAGTAAAAATAGTAATGGGCGAAAGTGTTTTGCAAAGAACAGACAGAATTGGATCTATCAATGTACAATGTAATGTAATTGGCCGTCCAGTGGGTTCTGTAAACGCAGAAATTCAAGAGAAGATTGAAGCAGCAGATTTACCGTCTGCTATTTCTATAGAATACTTGGGTGATGCCAAAAATCAAGGTGATGCTTTCGGTAGTTTGGGCTTAGCTTTGATTTCGGCTATCATCCTTGTTTATCTTATTATGGTAGCACTGTATGAGAGTATGGTTTATCCCTTTGTAGTATTATTTTCAATACCAGTAGCATTAATAGGTGCTTTGTTGGCTTTGGCATTAACCATGGAAACACTCAATATTTTTTCGATTATCGGTATGATTATGCTATTGGGACTGGTATCTAAAAATGCAATATTAATTGTCGATTTTACCAACCAGCTAAAAGCCGAGGGCAAATCAGTGAGGGATGCATTAATCGAAGCGGGCAAAGAGCGTCTAAGACCTATTTTGATGACTACCCTTGCCATGATATTGGGTATGCTCCCCATTGCTATTGCCAGCGGCCCTGGTGCAGAGACAAAAAATGGTATGGCTTGGGTAATTATAGGTGGTTTAACTAGCTCAATGATATTTACATTATTTGTTGTACCAGCTATGTATCAAATAATTGAGTCTGTTAAAAACAGATTTCAAAAAGACTCAAACACTTCGATGAATACTCAAACCATATAAATTAATTTTCATGACTAATAAGATTGCTCTTCTAATAGTATTGCAATGTATTGTTGTAAAAAGTTTTGCACAGCAATCTCAGGAAGCATACAAAAAACATATGATGGATTCTATAAAAGCCGCTTACATAGATAAGTTGGCTTTTAAGAACCCCGAAATGCGTCAGTTTACATTTGTTACAGATTATTTTGGTGCAGGAGATATAAATTCAGAATTGAAAGATATTCCTTTTTTTGATGCGAGATTGAAAACAGTAAGATATTTTGCTAATTTCAAAATGCCTCTATTAAACTTTGGGAGAAATAGTATTAGTAGTTCCTTTAGTGCAAATCATCAAAGTATCTCATTAGAAGATGTAAAAAACTTGCAGACAGACATTGAGGTTACAGAGATGGATTTGGAGAAAACAGTTTTATCAAGTTCTTTACAATTTTCACGAATCGATTCTTTGTTTAAAAAACCGATAATTTACATTGCCAATGTTTCAAGTATAGTAGATCCAGAAACCGGACAAAATCAGATACTTTTTGGTGGAATTTCATTACTTACTCTTAGAAAGACACAAAAATCTTCTTTTGCTGTCGGTCTTGTTTTAACAGTTGATCCGACTTCTCCTTTTCCTATTATTCCTTTTTTTAATTACGATGCAATGTTAAATCCACATACAGAACTTTCTCTAGGTATAACTGGAGTTTCTTTAAGAAGAGAATTAAGTGAAAAATCTGTACTGACATTTTCAAACAGCTTAGGAGGAGCAATGTCTATGTTTAGGATAGATACAGATTTGACATATATTCCTGCCAAGGTTATTTATTCCACATTAGAAATAAGATCAGGATTAGAGTTTGAGTATCTGTTTACAAAGAAAATGGTTTTTACAGTAAAAGGAGGTACAAATTATTATGCCTCATCAAAAGTAACAGAGCAGGGTAAAACCATAGGTGCATTTTTGAAAAATAAAATAGGATTAGTTCCTTATGCACAAGTAGGTATTTCTTTTTTGCCATTTTGGAAGGGTTTAGCTAACTAGTTTAGTTGTATATTTACAACCTATTTCAACAGATAAATTAGAACTATGGGAAACAAACCACCAAAAGGAATTTTATTAAAGATTAATATTCTACTGGCGGTGGTTATCACCTTAATATCACTTATATCGCTTTCGATTTCAGAAATGGACTTTTACCATGCGATAGTATTTGCAAGCATGGGAGGTTTTACACTTTTGCTAATCGGCATAGTAAATATCTATGTATTTGATGATGAGTTATTAGAAGAAATTACACAGTCTAAAAAGTTAAGAAATAGGTTCCTTTTATCATTATTAATAAGTCCTCCAACTTACTACTTTTCTTGGGTTGTTTTTTCACCATTAGCTGGCGTCGATCCTTTCATTTGGTTTACCAAATTCCGAGTTTTTGTCATCTTGTGTTTATCTAGCTGGTTAATGAATATGCTTATCATATTCTTTTTCAGATATGTTTATATGCGACATGCTAAAATGTATTCAGAAATAGAAAATCTACAGCTAAAGTCCATTGTAAGTGAAACGGCCAACCAAATGTTAAAACAACAAATACATCCTCACTTTTTGTTTAATGTGTTAAGTACCATAAAAACATTGTACAAACAAGACATCAATCAGGGAGAAGAATATCTAGTACATTTGGCTAATTTTTTACGTGCTTCCATTTCAGATAGAGATTCAAAAACAGTGAGATTAAGCAAAGAGCTTCTGCTTTGCGCAGATTATATAAAAATGCAGCAAATACGTTTTGGTGAAGCATTAATTTTTGATTTCGATTTACCAGAAGAAGTAAAGCATAAAAAGTTTTTACCTTATTTTTCTATTCAGGTTTTAATAGAAAATGCCATTAAACACAACATCCTTACAGAAGAGTCTCCCTTACAAATTACTGTAAAACTTGTAGGAGATTATATTGAAGTTACTAACAATCTTCAGTCTAAAAAGAATAAAGAGTCTTCTACAAGTCAGGGATTATACAATCTTTCTGAGCGTTACAGACTTATCTCGGGAGATGAAATTGAAATCTCTCAAGATGAAAATACATTTACCGTAAAGATAAAATTGTTAGAAAATGAAAATAGTAATTATTGAAGATGAAAAGTTAACCGCCAACGATTTAGCATCTACTATAAAAGAGTATGACGAACAAATAGAAATACCAGCAATATTAAGTTCGGTAAAAGAAGCCATTAGGTATTTTGAGCAAGAAAAAGAACCGGATTTAATTTTTAGTGATATTGAATTGGGTGATGGATTAAGCTTCGAAGTATTTAAATCTACTGGTTTACAAGTGCCTGTGATTTTTTGTACTGCTTATGATGAATATGCTCTATCGGCTTTTAATGCCAATGGTATCGACTATCTGCTCAAACCATTTACCCTCTCAACTGTAGGTGCTGCACTCGATAAGTATTTCAGAATTACACAGCAAAAGCAATCACCAATTACGCCTCAATTTAACAAGGTAATACAATTGCTAGAAAACCGCGAAACTGAGCCGCCTTCAACGATTCTTGTTCATTATAAAGAAAAAATCCTGCCTATAAAACTACAAGATATTGCTGCTTTTTATCTGGAAAATCAGATAGTTCACCTCATCACATTCGATAAGAAAATTTACTTCCCAAGTAAAAGTTTAGAAGAGCTGGAGAAGTTAACTAGTAAATATTTCTTTAGGACCAACAGGCAAAGCTTGGTAAATCGCGAAGCTATTGTAGATGTTTCTAATCGCTTGGGTAGAAAGCTTTGGGTTAATTTAAAAGTGCCTCTTAACGATAGTGTGACTGTAAGCAAAGAAAAGGCAAGTACATTTTTGGATTGGCTGTCTGGTAGTTAAAATTCCCAAAAATCGATATTATTGAAAATGGAAGTACCAATAATATACATCGGTTTTGCACAGGCATTATTTACAATACTAATCTTCTTACTAAAGCGGCCTTTTAAAATTGCTGATGGATTACTTTGCGTGCTTTTATTAGCAGTCACATGCATGTTTTTGCTAAACATTATTCAATATCAATTGCACATCCAAAACGACACTTGGATATTTTCTTTAAGTATTTCTTTTGTATATCCGGCATCTTTGTACTTGTACTCCAAGTACCTTACAAAAGAGATAGAACAATTTAAACTATCTGATCTACTGCATTTTACGTCAACTATTTTGTTAGTACTAGCTTTAATAATTTATGGTTTTGGTGGAAAGTCTGATTTTTTATCTAACCTAGTTCAATACAATAAGCAATTATGGCTAAGGGATATTTTGGGCTATTGTTACTTATTCTTTTTATGGTTTTATGGAATTTTAGCGCTCAAAAATGTAAAGCAGTTTCGCAGCAAAATCAAAGAGATTTACTCTTATAAATCAGCTTCCATCAACCTAATTTGGCTGCACGTTTTAGTAATTTCATTTCTCATTGTGTACAACATTATTGTTGTAATTAGTATTTTAAACAATTATAAGATTGTTACCCAATATATCGATTTAACCAGAGATGTTTCGCTATTGGTGTATGTATATATGGTGAGTATTTGGGGTTATCAGCAAAAACCTTTAATTAAGGAAACAGAAGAGACCGCAACGGGTAAATACCAGAAATCTGGATTAAAAGATGAGCAAGCAAATGAGCATCTTAAAAAGTTAATTGATTTTATGGAAGAAACAGAAGCTTGGAAAGACAATGAGTTAACTGTTGCCAAATTAGCTTTGCAAACTAAAATACCTAAACACCATATTACTCAGGTGTTGAATGAAGAGTTGCAAAAAAATTTTTTCACATTCGTGAATGAATACAGAGTTGAGCATGCAAAGGAAATGATTAGTTCTGCCCAATATCAATCTTTTACATTTGTGGGGATTGCCTACGAATGTGGCTTCAATTCTAAAACTGCTTTTAATAATTTCTTTAAAAAACATACAGAAATGACTCCGAGTGAATATAAAAAGTCAGTTAGCCAAAAGCTTGAAAAAGGAATGTGATAACAAAGTAAACAAGCACTTTTAAGGTTTAAATGTGTTCATATTCAGTGGGCTTTATAATCGGAACGCTTTCTAAAGCCAGATAAGCTAAGTTTAGGCAGTAAATATGAATTGAAAACTAAAGCCTTATCAAATGACTAAAAGTATAATAAATTTAATTATCCTTCTCAGTTTTGCAGCAAGTTCTTTTGCTCAAGAATTTACACTGGCAAACCCAAAAGACATTGCATTGTTTCCTCAACAAAATGATTTTCGGAACACATTAAACTTGTCAGGTATATGGAAGTTTAAGAAAGATTCTTTAGGTGTTGGTGAAGAAAAAAAATTGTTTAACGGCTTAACAGATTTTCGCTCTATTGCTGTGCCCAGCAGTTGGAACGATCAGTTTAATGACACACACAATTATCTGGATTTAGCTTGGTACGAAACAGAAACATTTATACCAAATGGTTGGAAAGGAGAGCAGATTTTTATTCGTGTGGGTTCTGCCAACTATGCTGCTAAAATTTGGATTAATGGCACACCACTAGGTATGCATGAGGGTGGTCATATTCCATTTGCTTTTGATATTAGTTCGATGGTAAAATGGGGTACTAGCAATCGAATTTCTATTCAGATTGAAAATATATTAAAACCAGATCGTGTAGCAACAGGTAATGTAGCAGGCAGCCCTTTTAGCAGTTATCCTAAAGCAAGTTTCGATTTCTTTCCCTATACAGGTTTGAATCGAGCAGTTTGGTTGTATTCTGTACCAGCAGCATCATCAATTAAAGATGTAACAGTTAAAACAGACTTTAATGCTACTACTGGAAAAGTAGACATACTTGTTGAAAAAGCAGGTAGAACCAATAGTGCTTATGTAACTGTAAGTGGAGATGGAAAAGAGATTGAAGTTCCCATTACTTTTTCGGGTAATGAAGGAAAAGTAACCGTAGAGATCCCCAATGTAAAACTGTGGTCTACAGACGATCCATTTTTATATGATGTAACAGTTGTTTTAGGGTCTAAAAATAAGCCTGTAGACCGCTATCAATTACAAACTGGTGTAAGAACAATTGCCGTAACAGAAAAAGATATTTTGCTTAATGGAGAGCCTATCTATCTAAAAGGATTCGGTAAGCATGAAGATTTTCCGATTTATGGTCGTGGAACGACTCAGCCAGTAATGGTAAAAGATTTTGCATTGATGAAGTGGACTGGAGCCAATTCTTTTCGTACCTCACACTATCCATATGACGAAGAATTTTATAATATGGCAGATAGGGAAGGTTTCCTAATAATCGATGAAACTCCTGCTGTAGGCTTATTCTTTTATGACGATTCTACCAGTGTAGCTAAGAGAAAGGCAATATGCCAACAATATATCGATGAGTTAATTTCTAGAGATAAAAACCATCCGAGTGTAATAATGTGGTGTGTGGCCAATGAGCCATTTCCAGAGAGTTTAGGCAAAGGCGGTTTTAACGGAATGGCAAAAGAATACGAAAGTGATGCTGTTGGTAAAGAGTTTTTAGCAAGTTTGATCGAACAAGTTAAAGAAAAAGATACTTCTAGATTAGCCGTTTTTGTTGGCGTAATGGGTGGGCCAGCAGATTGGTTGAGTTTATCAGACGTAATTTGTATTAATCGCTATTGGGGTTGGTATACCAATGTAGGTGACCTAACTACTGCAAAAGCTTATTTGGGTGGTGAAATGGATAAATTACACAACACATTAAAAAAGCCTATTATGATGACCGAATTTGGCGCAGATGCCATTGCAGGTATGCATGCTTCGGAAGATGAAATTTACTCAGAAGAATACCAGCGAAAACTAATTAAAATGTTTATGGACATAGCTGACACGAAAGACTATGTAACTGGTATGCATGTGTGGAATTTTGCAGATTTTAAAACGGGTCAAGGTTTAATGCGAGTAGGAGGTATGAACTTAAAAGGAGTTTTTACCCAAGATCGCAAACCTAAAATGGCAGCTCATTTCTTAAGAAAACGCTGGAACACTGCCAATCAAAAGGAAACATCAGACCAATAAAATCAAGATAAAATGTTCAATTAATTCTTTGTCATTTTAGATGGAGAGCAACCATAATACTGTTTGAAAATGGTTATAAAATGAGGAGCACTTTGATACCCGAGCATCTCGGCGATTTCATTAATCTTGTAATCATTAATTAACTCTAGGGCTTTTTTCATCTTTAATTCGATGATATAAGCCCTAATGGTTGTTCCATAAACTTTTTTAAAGCTTTGCTTAAGTTGCAATTCGTTTAAAAATACATGTTTTGCCAGTTCTTTAATTGTTGGAGTTTCATGGAAATTACGTTCAATATATTCACGTACTTTTCTAACTTTATCAATAAAAATAGGATTGATGCCCTTTAGCAAGTGATTTTTTTGAGAAATATGATAATTCAGTACTAGAAAAAGTTCTTTCAATTTTAGCTCGATATATTCCATCCTTTCATTTTTTGTCCATTTAGACTCAATTATCTGGTTTAGAATATTTTGTACCGGAAAATAAAAAGTGGCAAAAGGTTCTCTTTGGGCATCTTCAATTATTTGCAATAGCTTTTTTACTATTTCGAAACTCCATTTTTCCTTTTTTGCCAATGATAAAACATAAGCTCTT
Source organism: Chondrinema litorale (assembly GCF_026250525.1). Classification (GTDB taxonomy): domain Bacteria; phylum Bacteroidota; class Bacteroidia; order Cytophagales; family Flammeovirgaceae; genus Chondrinema; species Chondrinema litorale. The sequence continues at coordinate 45,411 of NZ_CP111048.1, read as the reverse complement.
GGGAATATAATTATACTATAAGCGGTATGCTGATTAGATAGATTATATATTTGCTCTTTAAAATTTTTACCATAACCCAAGTTAATACTTCCTGAAGTTGGGTCTATCTTTTTTCCCTGTTTTAAAATATATGGTTTCCCTTTAGAAATTTGAGAAATTAGGATATGCTCACCCTCAATTAGAAAATGATCTGTTAAATCAGTTTTACTCTTTAGGGTAGTTTGAATGATACATACATTGGGTGCATATTCAACCTGAGATGTTATTAAATTGTCCCCTTTGTTGTAGTTAACTTGCTCAATCTCAAAACTTCCCTTTTTAGATGTTTGGTCAATGTCTAATTCAAAAAGGGTTAAATCAATTTCTTCTAAGTATGATTTTATTAGCATATTTCTTCCCGCAATTATTCCTTATCTGATAAACCTTTTAATAAAACCATCTTTGTAAGTGCGACCTATCGGAATTTCTTTTCCATCGGTTAGGTATACTTTGCTGGCGACTATTTTCTGGATTTTTGTCGCATTTATAATAAAAGACTTATGCACTCTTATGAATTGATTTGGATTTAGTAACTCAATCCAGTGTTGTAAAGTTTCTGTAGACAAATATTTCTTATTCTTTAAAAATACTTCTGTGTAATCTGCATCAGATTGTATATAAATAATATCATCAATGGTGATTTTAAAATGCTCGTAACCAGATTTTAAAAATATTACATCTGAGAATAGCGAGCTTTTATTTTGCCCAGTTGTATCTTTAGTTTCTTGCTTTTCTGCGGGCACTCTTGAAATAGCCTTTACAAAACGCTCAAACGAAAAGGGTTTTAAGAGATAGTCAACTACATTGAACTCATAACTTTCCAGTGCATATTCGGCAAATGCGGTGGTTAAAATAACATGAGGGGGATTCTGTATTGTTTTTAGAAAATCTATGCCCGATAGTTTTGGGAGATGTATATCTAAAAAGATAAGATCAATTTTGTTGTTTCTAAGAAATGTCATTGCCTGTATGGCATCAGAAAAGGTGCCTTTTAGGTTTAAGGTACCAATGTCTTCAGAAAATCTCTTGAGAATTCTTTGAGCTGGTGGCTGGTCTTCTATGATGATGCAATCCATAATCATCTTGTTTGTAGTTGAAAGCTTAGCAATTAATATAATTAGCCAAGCCAATTGTGTTATCGGTTATGTGTTGAAAGACTGAGGTCTTGTTTTTAGTTCTTAGTGCAAAGTTACTGATAGAAAATTCTACGAGAAATAATATCAGGCAAACGACCAAAACTCTACCATAAGTCGCTGCATTACTCATGTAAATGTTTAGTTATTACACCTCTTCCATTATCCTTAAATACTTTGTAGCATGCATTTTTTTAATGGATAAGGCTAAAAAAATCTCCACCCAGATAAAATCAGAGTGGAGAAAAGTACAACATGTTTAAGTTTATAAACCCTAATCTGTTGTGTGAGGTAAGTAAAACATTAATTTGAAATGTATTAATTATTTCAATTAATGATTGTCTTGAATGATTTGAGACTTTATAAGTTTGACGGTTTCATATTTTAAATAGATGAATTTTATATCTATAAAAGTTTAAGGTATCGCTAATCTCCTTAATTGTATGGATAAAAACTTTGCTTGCTCCTTAATAGAAATTATTAATAGGTATGAATTGGCTTTCGCTTCAAATCATCTTTATCAATTTCGGTGTGCTCTACTATTAACTTTAGGTATACTTCAAAAAAGCTTTCAGTTTCTTTAATCTCTATTTGATATTGATTTGCATATAATAGTTTCAATCTCTTTTTTACATTTTCCAAACCTATTCCATGAGGCAACATTTCAGACTTTTGCATTTTCTGAAAATTGTTTCTACAGCTAAATTCCAGCTCTCCGTTTTCAGATAAATTTAGTTTAATGTCGATATAAATGTTGTCAGACAAACTTGCTTGACTATGTTTAAAGGCATTTTCTATAAATACAATTAATATAAGTGGAGCGATTAAGTAATTAGATTGAATATTTCTGTATTCAAAGCCTACAAAACCTCTTTCTTCAATCTGTAGTTGATTGAGCTTTATAAAGTTTTCTAGTTGTTCTATTTCTTTTGAAAGCGGCACATAATTCTCCTTACATTCATATAACATATAGCGTAAAACACCACTTAAATCTAGTATAATCTTGGGTGTTTTAGGTGAATTTTCCATCGCATAAGCATATAAATTATTCAGGTTATTAAACAAAAAATGCGGGTTAATTTGAGATTTGAGCATTTGTAACTCACTTTCTTGAATACTTTTTTTGAGCGTATCTACCTCTTTTTGTTTGCCAAGTGCATCCCAAGCAAACTTAAAACCCGACAGAATGGTAATTACCGGTAAAATCTGAAATAGGGTAAAAAACACTCCCGGAAAAGCTTTAGCTCGCATTTGAGGAAAAAATATCTGCTCTAGCAAGAGCTCTTCTACCAAAATAACCCAGCAAAGTGTAAGAGATAGATAAATGAAAAACTGGATATTTTTCTTTTTATACAAATACTTTAGAAGTAAATAATAGCTGATAAATAAGGTACAGATGGCATAATGCAAGAAAAATACAATTTCGAATAGCTCAATTTGTGGGTGATCTTTATCGAAAGAGTAAAAAATAAATACCACAAAATGAAGTACTATTTGGAATAGCAATTCATTTCTAGTGATCAATTTTTTATTGCGATTATAAATCATTCAATAAAACTAGCTATCTCATTTTGCTATTAAAAAAATATAAGGTCAACAACAGAATTCAGCCTACCACTGACATTTTCACAGGTTTAAGCAGTATTTATGTCGTTTACAAGCGAAGTTTTGCTGTTCAAGGAAACTAATTTTTACTGTGATGTAAAATAATATTCTTTGTAACATCAACTAATATTCCACTATCAATGATGAGATTAAGATTTACTATTCTATTTATTAGCCTTATAAGTATTGCAACCGCATTACAAGCACAAACCAAAAATATTACTGTAAAAGGTAAAGTAATTGATGGCAAAAGTGAGCAACCTGTTGAGTTTGCTACTGTTGTATTAAAAGATAAAAACACAGAAAAAAACATTACCGGCAAAACAACCGCAGCCGATGGTACTTTTGAGATTAAAACCGATGTAAGTGATTTTTATGTGGAAGTCAGCTTTATTGGTTTCGAAACTAAAGCGATTAAAGATATTTCTATAGCAAATGGCATGGCAAACTTAGGAACCATTGCCATGGGAGAAAACGAAGAGGTTTTAGAAGAACTACTTATTGTAGGCGAAAGATCTACTACAGAGTTTGAGCTAGACAAAAAAGTATTTAATGTAGGTAAAGATTTAAGCAGTGCTGGCGGTAGTGCTTTCGATGTGCTTAACAATGTACCTTCGGTAAATGTAAATATTGAGGGAGAGATTTCTCTTAGAGGAAGTACAGGTGTAGAAATTCTAATAAATGGCAAACCTTCTGTTTTAACTAGCGAATCTGGTAGCAATGCATTGGGCACCATCACCGCAGATATGATCGAAAAGATTGAGGTGATTACCAACCCTTCGGCTAAATACAATGCAGAGGGTACTTCTGGTATTATCAACATTGTAATAAAGAAAGAAGAAAGAAAAGGTACTAATGGTTCTGTAAGTATAAATACAGGGGTGCCTCATAACCATAGTTTGGGATTAAGCTTGAACCACCGTACTGAAAAATTCAATTTGTTTAGTCAGGTTGGAGCAGGTTATAGAAATATGCCAAATGAAAGCCGAAACATTAATACAGATTTAGGAAGCAATACCAGTGTAATTAGTAATGGAGAAGAAGACAAATACGAGCAGTTTTACAATTTTAGTTTAGGTACAGATTATTACATTAATCCAACAAATGTATTAACACTTTCGGGTAATTTTGCCTACGAAATAGAAGACCAACCATCAACATCATATTTCAGTTCTTTAGACGAAAATAATGAAGTAGTTTCTGAGTGGAATCGCGATCAGGCAACTTCTGCTACCAATCCTAAATGGCAATATGAATTGCAGTATAAGAGTGATTTTAAAGATGATGAAGACCATGTGTTATTATTCAGTGCGACAGGAAGCCACTTTGGTAAAGATCAATCTTCTGAATATACCAACGTAACCACTTATGGAGAAAATGTAGATAGCAATCAACAAACAGATACAGACTTTAAAGAAACTGAATACACTTTTAAGCTAGATTATACCAAGCCTTTTTTAGATAAATTTACTTTAGAAACTGGTGGCCAGTATAATATAAATGATGTGGGGAATGATTACTCTGTAAGTAATTTAGAAGATGGCACTTGGGTGGTTGACCCCGATTTATCAAACGTTTTTGAGTACCATCAGAATGTGTTGGCTTTATATGGGACAGGTGCTTATGAGGGCGATAAATGGGGATTAAAATTAGGCTTAAGAGTTGAAACCACAGACTTAAATACGGTACTCAAAAATACGGGAGAAGAGAATAATCAAAATTATACGAATTTGTTTCCTAGTGTTCATACTTCTTATAAACTTACCAATAACTTTTCTGTACAAGCAGGTTTTTCTAAAAGAATACTAAGACCGAGACTTTGGAACCTGAATCCCTTTTTCAACATCAGTAATAATTATAGTATAAGAACTGGTAACCCAGATTTAAGACCAGAATACACAGATTCTTATGAGCTTGCAGCTATGTATATAGTAGATAAAATCTCTTGGAATGTGGGTGTGTATCATAGATATACTACAGATGTAGTTGAAAGAATTTCTACTTTCGAAGATAATGTAAACATCTCGAAGCCATATAATATAGGAACCAATAGAGCAACAGGAGTAGAATTAAATGGTAAATACTTACCCGCAAATTGGCTTTCTATTACAGGAGAAATTAACTACAACTATTACATAAGAGAAGGTTCTTTAGAAACAACATCATTCGATTTTGATGCAGACCAGTGGACATCTAAAGTGACCACAAAATTTAAATTTCCATTAGATATAGACTTTGAAGTTACAGGGCATTACCAGTCTGAATACCAGACAGTACAAAGTATAATTTCTAATAACCTTTTTGCAGATATGGGTGTGCGAAAGAAAATCTTAAAAGGCAGAGGGGTAATTAATATGAGTGTGAGAGACATTTTTGCATCGAGAAGAATGGAGACAATTACTAACCAAAGTGACTTTTATTTGTACAGTTATGGAAAGAGAGGCAGGTTTGTAACTCTAGGCTTCAGCTTCGGATTTGGAAAGGGAGAAGCAATGGAATTTTCAGGACAAAAGATGCATTAATTATTCATTAATCAACCAGTAATTAAAATATAATGACAAAAAAAGCGAATAAATATCATTTAAAACTAGACTTAGTATCGCTAGCAAGTGGAGAAACTCCAGAAGAAGAAAAATCTATAGAAGTTGATTTCGATAATCACGATGAGATTTTTAAAATAATAGAAGTGCTAAAAGAGAAAGATTTATTTGAAGAAAAGGGGCAATCTGTAGAGTTTGCAATAGGGTTAAAGTTGTTTAGTGAAGTAATGATTAAAAACCGAAATAACCCTTTGTTTGAAGAGTTTGCACCCGCATTTAGAGATTTTATGAAGAAGCTAAAAAGTTCTTAAGAATGCTTCAGGTCACGAAACATAAAATTCGTTAGTGAGTGGCAATGGCAGGATTTGAATAATTTGTAATATACTTTCATTCGATTTCCTGTCTTGCTTTATGGCAAAAATTTAGATGAAATTGACAAACCGATTTATGGAGAAGTAATTACAAATCATTATCAATAGTTTAAATGAGTAATTAAAAAAAGCATCCTATTAGGGTGCTTTTTTTGTTCTTATTATCAATCAATTTGTCAATCTCACGACTGATTGAACCTCAACAAAGCTCTGATGTAACCAATAATAGCGTTTTGTGCATCGATTTTTATTCGCATAATAATATTCACATTTCTTCTTCTTGTGCGTTAGTTTCTTGTACTGGAAGTGGCATATCAGAATTAAATATATCGTGTGTAACTTCCCATTTATCATTGGCATTTCGCTGCCATACATTCAGATATTTTCCTTTATCTACCAAGGTTCCCTCACTGTTATAAATAGTAAATACACCTCTCACATTAATTAAATCTCCCTTTCCAATAAACTCAACTACAGGAAATTTCACTGTCAATCCTTCTGGGTAATTCATTACATAATCCCTTACATTATTTAACCCTTCTACAGTTTCACCATTTGGGAGCATGTAAACTACATCTTCTGAGTATCTAGCCAGATAAGGTTCGCGATTACCCTCATTCCATCCTTCATAGGCATCTGTGGTCATCATTTCCATATATTTTTTGTCTCCTTCTGATAATTCAGGAGAAGATGCAGGTTGGCAGGCACTTACAATCAATCCAGCTATAATTGCATAAATAGAAAACTGATAATTTTTTAATTTGTCCATGATACATAAGGTTTACATAAGAAATCACATCATTCAGGTTGTTCGTCTTGCACTTTAGAAACATGCATATGAACTTGTAGCCATTCATTATTTTCTTTTACCCATAAAGATGTATGCTTCCATTTACCAGTATCTATTCTACCATCTTCAAAATGAATAGTACCTTCTTGCATGGCAGTTACAACAGCACAATTTCCGTAAACTTTTACTTCGTGGTCTGTTAAAGTAAAATCAAAATCTCTGCCTTCATCAAATTGAGTTTGTATAACTTTGGTATCTGGTCTGCTAGCTAGTTCTAAACTAAGTGGTAAGTATTGGGAAAAAGAAGGATGTTTATATTTCATATATTTTTCGGCATTACCATCATTGAGAGCCTGCAACATTTCTTCACCATTTGCTTTAATATCTGCTTCTTGTGCATTCGCTACATTAAAAAGGAACAGTAAAACCAAAAGCACAGTAATCAATTTAAATATTTTCATAACCCATAGATTTAGCTTATTACCAAGAGTTAATTACTATTTTCTGGTGAAAGAAATTTGAGGTGATATTATGTTTTTTTAAGCAATTAAAATTCAGCTGGGAAGGAATATGAGCTGGATGGTGATTTTAAGACAATTCAAAGTTTTACAAATTACCTTGTTTGTTACTAATTGAATTTACATAAAATCCTTAAAAGAATACAAGTTATCAATTTATATATGGAATAATATCTAATGAAATTCGGAGGAATTACTCAATTTTGTACTTTTTCAATGTAATACTTGAAATATTCTTATTGATCTAGAATCTCTTTTTATAAAAGAATGGTCTTCTCTCAGTGCTACTATACTTTTTTTTATTTGGAGAAATGATTATCATCGGCTTTCTAAATATGATATTATGAATACTATCGGAGACGCGAAGAAGAAAATGACTTACGATGCTATTGTTGTTGGTTCAGGAATAAGTGGCGGTTGGGCTGCCAAAGAATTGTGCGAAAAGGGTTTAAAAACATTAGTACTAGAAAGAGGAAAAGCAGTTAAGCATATCAAAGACTACCCAACAGCTACACAAAGTCCTTGGGAGTTTCCTCACAGATTAGCCATGCCGTTAGAAGATGAAGAAACCAACCCGATAGCGAATCGCTGTTATGCTTACGATGATGCTACCAAGCATTTTTTTGTGAAAGATGACGAACATCCCTACATACAAGAAAAGCCTTTTGACTGGATTAGAGGCTATCAAGAAGGTGGAAAGTCTTTGTTATGGGCAAGAAATGTACAGCGTTGGAGTAATTATGAGTTTGAAGCTCCCTTGCGAGATGGTTTTGCGGTAGATTGGCCTATCCGATATCAGGATATAGCACCTTGGTATAGCCATGTAGAAATATTTGCCGGCATAAGTGGAAACAAAGATGGCATTCCGCATTTGCCAGATAGCGAAGTGCTGCCACCTTTTGAATTAAACTGTGTTGAGCAACACATTCAGCAGGAGTTAGGCGAAAAGTATAACAATGAACGCCCGGTTATTATCGGCAGATGTGCACATCTTACGGAACCACAAGAAATCCATATAAAGCAGGGGAGAGGAAAGTGTATGGCAAGGCATTTATGCTATCGGGGTTGTCCTTTTGGAGCATATTTTTCATCCAATTCATCTACACTACCTTGGGCAAATAATACGGGAAACCTCACTATGCAAACCAATTCGGTGGTGCATTCTATTATTTATGATGATGCCAAAGGAAAAGCAACTGGTGTACGTGTAATTGATAGCGAAACAGGAGAAAGTACAGAATATTTTGCCAATATCATTTTTGTGAATGCAGCTTGTTTAAACACAAATCTGATATTACTTAACTCTACTTCGTCTAGATTCCCGAATGGTTTGGGGAATGATAGCGGCACACTTGGTAAGTACATAGGTTTCCATAATTACCGTGGAAATATGCTGGCAGATTTCAATGGTTTTGAAGATAAATATTATTCTGGTAGAAGACCTACTTCTGCTTTTATGCCTTCTTTTAAAAATGTATATAAGCAAAATGCAGAATTTTTAAGAGGTTATATGGTGGCATTTAGTGCATCTAGAAAAGGTTGGGGAAGCTCATCTGCAAATATAGGTTTTGGAGAAGATATGAAAGCGCAAATGACACAAGCTGGCCCTTGGCAAGTGTTTATGATGATGCAAGGAGAGATTTTACCCAAAGAGCAAAATCATGTGAGATTGAGTGAGACGGAAAAAGATCAATGGGGAATTCCATTGCTAGTTACATCAATCGATTATGATGATAATGATGAAAAGATGCTAGCAGATTTTCTAGTAGAGGGGAAAGCAATGCTTGAAGCAGCAGGCTGTACCAATGTGAGAAGCTGGGATACCAAACAAGCACCGGGCTTAGACATACACGAGATGGGAGGAGTTAGAATGGGTAAAGACCCAGAAACTTCGATGCTCAATAAATGGAATCAGCTACATCATTGTAAAAATGTGTTTGTGACAGATGGCGCAGCCATGACTTCCTATGGAAATCAAAATCCGTCGCTCACTTTTATGGCTTTAACAGCCAGAGCCGCAAACTATGCAGTAGAAGCTTTAAAGAAAGGGGAATTGTAAAAACTCCCTTCTATTACTCTGCTGAAAAAACAGGCTTAATAGGTGTCAGTTGTAATTCATCAGCATGCTGCATAAACTCAACAATATTATTTACCAGTGGAAAATCTACGCCCATTACTAATAGCTGTTTAGCTTCTTCTAAAGAGTCTGCCTGAAAATAGTTGATGAGTACAGCATTGCTTTTCAGCTTAGCGATATGCGCTGGAGTGATTACTGGCCCTTTTTTAGGGAACTGTAAAAAATTCGCTCTTGAGCTAATGGTTTGATCTACATATTTATCAGAGGTGTTTTTTCTATCCATATTACAAAACAATATCTCAGGAATCGCTTTGCGAACTTTCTGCATGGAGCTTCTTGTACAAGCTAAAAATGATTGATGTAAACGGCCTTTTTCCTTTACCGTTTGGGCAATCATTACGGGCAAATCACCTTCTTGTTTAATGTGGATGTTGAGCCAAACATTGTAAGGCATTATGTCCAAAACTTCTTCTAGTGTTGGTATTTGCACACCAGAAAATTCTTCCAATTTCCAGCTACCTGCATCAAGTTTTCTTATTTCTTCAAAAGTGAGAGATGAAACCTCACCTGTGCCATTGGTGGTTCTATCAACAGTTTCATCATGGATAATCACCATTTTGTTGTCTTTTGTAAGCCAAACATCAAACTCGATCATTTGCGCTCCGGCTTCTATCGCAGCTTTAAATGCAGGAATTGTATTTTCAGGATGTGTATCCATTGCCCCTCTATGCGCGCATAAACCAGTAGAAGGTAATTGCTGTGTAAAAGCTGTGAGAGAAATGCCTAAATAAAAAAGTAGGAGAGTGGAAGTTAGCTTAATATTCATTTGAGCTTAATGCTTTTTTGTTTTGATAATTTGTAGTGCATGTAAAGTAAATCCAAATTTTGACTATTTAGGTTAAGTAAAGATTATGTTATTGTTATCTAAGTGCATGTTAGAAAGCTTTAGCAATTAGAAAGTTTAGATATCGGCAGTCTTTGTGTGTTGGCCAAGTTTTGAATAATTCTAAAATAATTCCTTTTCCGAAACTTAATTTTCTTTTTCCGAAACTTTTTGAAAGCTGTGTAATCTAAATTCGCACATTATTTAGAATTAGTTTAAATAAAAACAGCGCGTTTAATGCACAGATATTTATTCATATATATTATTCTGTTTACTAGCTTATCTTCATATTATGCCACAGCCCAGCATAAACAAGGAGAAATTCGCGGACAGGTTTTTTCAGAAGAAAATGAGTCTTTACAAGATATTTTGGTCTTTTTGAAGGGGACCAATTACAATACATCGACAGATAATAAAGGGAAATTTAAATTGAGTGCGCCAGCAGGAGAATACACAGTTTTTTGCTCTGGTCTTGGCTATCTCAATCAATATCAAACAATTACAGTAAAAGCTGGACAGACAACCGATCTAAACTTCACATTAAAGTACGACCCCAAAATGGTTTTGGATGAAGTAATGGTAGCAGGCAAATCTATTGTAGAAGAGGTTAGAGAAACGGCATATAATGTAGTAGCGATTGATGCTAAATCTTTAAAAAACAACTCGATGGATTTGTCGCAGGCAATGGAGAGAGTGTCTGGCGTGAGAATTAGAAGATCGGGTGGACAGGGTTCTAGTACATCAATTATGCTCAACGGGTTTACTGGCAGACATGTAAAAGTATTTATGGATGGTATTCCGATGAGTAATTTTGGTTCGGCTTTCCAGATTAATAATATTCCGATAAATCTGGCAGAGCGAATCGAGGTGTATAAAGGAGTAGTTCCGATAGAATTGGGTTCTGATGCTTTAGGTGGAGCCATCAATATCATTACTAAGAAAACTACCAATACTTATTTGGATGCATCTTATTCATATGGTTCTTTTAACACCCACAAAACCAATATCAATTTTGGTTCAACTACTAAATCTGGTTTTACATATAGTATTAATGCCTACCAAAACTATTCGGATAACAACTACAAGGTAAAAACCAATTTGCTAAACCTCGATGGCGATACTTACTCAGAAGAAGAGTACTGGTTTAGAAGATTCCATGATAAATATAGGAATGAGTCTGTTATTGGGAAAATTGGTGTAATTCAAAAATCTTGGGCAGACAGATTTTTAATAGGATTAACACTTGCGCAAGAAGAAGCCGATATACAAAATGCTAACCTAATGAAAATTGTATATGGGGGTAGAACCAGAACAGCAAAGACAGTAATGCCTTCTTTGGAATATCTAAAAAATGATTTGTTTGTTAAAAACTTATCTGTCTCACTAACAGCTAATTACAGCAAAGTAAACAATGTCAACTTAGATACAATGGCCAGACGGTACAACTGGAATGGTGAGTACGAAACAAAAGATAGTAAAGGAGAAGGCGACTATTCTATGGCTGAGTATATAAATAATACAGGAATGGCAACACTTAACTTGCAGTATGCGCTAAGCGAAAAACACAAGTTAGCCATAAACAATGTATTGAGCAGTTACGAAAGAAAAAATTCGGATGAGAAGGCAACTGATGATAATAGCGAAGAGACTGATTTTATGAAGCGTTCGAATATTAAAAATGTATTAGGTGCTTCTTATACTTTTACTCCAAATGATAAATGGAGTGCATCGGTGTTTGGTAAAAATTATTTAGTAGCTACTACAGGCCCGATTGATACTTTGGCCGCTACAGATGGAAGTTCTTCCTATATAGAAAAAACAGAAACCTTTAATACATCAGGTTATGGTTTGGTAGCAAACTATAGGTTAACAGATGCGCTCCTATTAAAAGCATCATTCGAAAAAACAGTTAGACTTCCGACAGCTACTGAGCTTTTTGGAGATGAAATTTTAGAGGTCGGAGATGCAAGCCTTAAACCTGAAAACAGCCGAAATATAAACTTTAATTTAGTTTATTCACCTTTCTTCGGTAAAGATAAAGAACATGCTTTGTATGTAGAAGCTGGCTTTTTCCACAGAGATACCAGAGATTATATCCGCAGACAAATTGAGCAAAAATACGGTGGGGCTTATTACACCAATCATGGCAATGTCCAATACATGGGTGTAGATATGGAAGCACGCTATTACTACAAAAATAAATTCTCATTGGGTGGAACAATCACATATCAAAATATAAGAGATATGGAATACTACAGTGTGAGTGGAACACCTTCTCTACACTACAAAGATAAGATGCCCAATGTACCTTATTTCTTTGGAAATACAGAAGCAAGTTATTTGATAAGAGATATTTTAGGAGGAGATAACAATGTACTTACGGTTAGTTATTTTCTGAATTATGTGCATGAGTTTTTTAGAAACTGGGAAAGCCTAGGCAGCAGTAATAGTAAAGTTACTATTCCGAGTCAGTTATCTCATGATTTGGCTCTTACTTATGTAATGAAAGATGGTAAGTACAATATAGCACTAGAGGCAAAAAATTTCACGAATACAATTCTTTACGACAATTACAGCTTGCAGAAACCTGGAAGAAGCTTTTCGGTGAAGCTGAGATATTTCTTTAGCAAAGACAAAAAATAAAATTTCGAATATTAATAAACCTCATAAATAGCAATGGATAGATTTATAATTAATTTTTTCAGAAAATTCAATTTCTACGGATTAGTAATCTTACTAGCAATTAATACCATTTCATGTTCGGATGATGATGATGCAACCGATCCTACACCAGATACTGAAGAAGATAGTGTAACAGAATCATTCTTTATCTCGGCAGCGGGTGAGTCTGCAGAATATATATTAAGTACTGATACATTGGGTGGCGATGATTTAAGTATTGTTGGAAGTGGTATTGAATTAGAACAAACAGGTTACAACTGGATTTTTAACGAAGATAATACAGTAACTGTAGGTTTAATATATGCTCAAGGTGAGCCAGGTATCGGTTTAGGATACGAGTTAGATACTGCTGGAGAGCTCTCTTCTCTTGGCGAATTTCAAATTACTTCTCGTTTTACTTCTTATGGTTTCTTCGAAGACTATGCGATTACCAGTGTTGGTGGCCAAACATTAGTAGACGAAGATGGAAATCCTTTAACTTATGAGGATGGAACTGAACGTGCTGATGGTGCTACTTTTAATTTTATAAATACTGCTGGTGGTCTTTCTTTAGAAACTCAAAGTATTGAAACCTATGGACTGATTTCTGAAGGTCAGCAGGTAACTTTCTCAGGAATTGTAGATATGGGTAACGGTGAGTTTTTAACAGGAGCAGTTGTTTCTCAGGCTCAAGATGATGAAGCAGAAGGTGGAGCAAGTACTGGTACAGTAATTTATCCAGATAGCTGTTGGGTAGTTGCTTTCGATGAAAACTTGGAAGTACAGAGAGTTTACAGATCTAATCAGTTGAGTTATGCATCAGGTCGTTACCGCTCGCAATATTACTCTCAAATAGCAAAAGACGACGACGGAAATGTATATGTATTCTCAGGTGCTTATGATTCAAACGCAACGAATCCTGCAGGTGCATTAAGAATCAATAGTGGAGCGACAGACTTTGACGATAGCTATTACTTTAATATCGAAGAAATTGCCGAAGATTACAATTTTAGAAAAGTATGGCACATTACAGAAGATTACTTCTTGCTTGAGTTCTACAACGAAACTGTAATTTCTTCTACTAATGATCCTGCTACTCAGTATGGTATTGTAAAAATGGAAGATAAAACTTTTAACTGGGTAGGTGGAGGTTTTCCTTCTAAAGATGATATCAGCGATATTGGTTTACCAATGTCTTATGATGGTAAATTATACTTCCCAATTACAGCTACTGGTGAGTATCCAACAATCTACGAGATCGATCCTGTAACTTCTCAGTCTACTGCTGTATTATCGGTTGCTAGTACCAATGTAGAAGCAATCGGATTGCTAAAGAATATTGAAGAATAGATAAAGGAATGGCAAAGAGCAGACAACTAGTTGCTCTTTGCCTTTACTTTTAACAATATTTTTTTTAACCCACAATTGTATGTTTCTTATTATTAGCGATAGATTGGGCTAGCACACTGGCTAATATCAATTGTATAGAGTGGTATATCATTACCGGTAAAAGCACAACTCCGGCAATGCTGCTAGCAAACATTACTTTTACAATTACGCTACCATGTACTAATGATTTTTTAGAGCCACAAAAAAGCATGGTCACTTTATCTTCTCTGTTAAAATTAAGTAGTTTTCCTAATTGAGACATTAAGAAAATCATCAATAAAAATAAGCCTAATAAGCCAATTCCTAATAGAAGCAAATCTGTAATTTGATAACCAGAAAACATATTTTGAGAAAACGATTTACAGAAAGAAGTGTAAACGATCATCAGAATAACAGACTGATCAAAATACTTAAGAGACGATTTATATTTAGAGAGATTAAACTTAAACTTCACATTTAAGAATATACCTGCTACCACGGGCAAAAATGTTTTGAGAATTAGTTTGCCTAAAACCGATTGAAGGTCTAAATCGATATTTGCTGAATCTATTACTTGTTCCATCCACAATGGAGTGAGAAAAATCCCGATTATGCCAGAAATACTGGCATTAAAAATAGCTGCTGGTATATTTCCATTGGCAATAGAAACCATTACAACAGAAGAAGAAACGGTAGATGGCAATGCAGCTAGAAAGAAAATCCCCAACCATAAATATTCAAATTCTCCTTTAATATCCTCTTGAAAATTTAAAAATGTGAGTACGATTAAAGGAAAAATAAGAAAAGTAGATAACTGTATAACAAGGTGTAGTTTCCAGTTACTCAAACCAGAAAGCACCTTTTGAGTATCTTGTTTTAAACCGTAGAAAAAGAAAATCAATATAACACCATATTCGGCAATACTACTCATCGAGAATGGCCCTTCGGCAATACCTGGGGCAGGAAAGATGTAAGCAAGGCCGATCATTCCTAAGAGTGCAAAAACAAACCAATCGAGTCCAACTCTTTTTAAAAGTGAAAATGGTGACCTACTTTGCTTTATATTATTCATTTAAACCTTTATCAATATCAAGAAAAATTAAAATGATAATCCTTGTTCTCATTTCCATATAAAGCGTGCAAGATAGCTATTCTTTTACATCAAATTCAAGCCGATTTAAATTCTAATAATATTCTAATTTCTTTTTGTGTGAATGTTAATGAGCTTTACTTTATAAGCTCTTATTGCTAATTAAAAAGAGAACATGCAGTTAAAACTATATAGAAGAGTGAAGTAGTAGTAGGTAGAAGAGTCTTAATTAATTTGAGGTAATAAAATTCAAATAATCGCATAACAACAACCTAATTTTGGTTGCTTCGTTGAAGAAATTAGTGCTCGTTTTTCAACTTTAAGATTAGCTAATGCGACTTTTTTACCTCTTATTGCTGTTTTTCACAGTATCACTTCAATCAAGCTTTGCTCAAAATTTTGTAACAATTAATGCTCATGTTTTAGATGCCCAAAGCAAAGAACCTGTACCTTTTGCTCATGTATACATTCAAAAATGGCATATTGGTACTGCTACAAACGAAAGTGGCTATTTCGAATTAAAAATTCCTGATAAATACTCACAAGACAGTATTCAGATTTCTTCTATTGGATATAAAACCATTAAAGTTCCCGCGCAGAATTTTATGGAAGATTTTACGCAAGTGTTTTTACCAGTCAATCAAATTGAGTTAAATACCATTACCATTGAGTCTAAAAAGCCAAATGTAAAAGAGATTGTAAAAAAAGCCAGTGAACAATTTCAAAACCTATACAGAGCAAAACCTTATTTAGCTAATTTTTATTATCACGAATCTAAAGTCTTAAACGATGTTTTTACTGGCGAAACAGATGCTGTGGGAGAATATTATAGTACAGGAATAACGGAAAATGGCAAGAAAAACAAAACGCATTTGATGAGTAGTTATCGAAACTTTTTATTCTTCGATCAGATAAGACGAAACGAATATAACTGGAAGTACGACGATTGGTATAAATATGTGCCAAAAGGCAAGTGGAATACCAGATATTATAAATCTGAACAATCTGAAAATAGATATCTATCACATAATAAAATGTGGCGGTTTAAGGATCATTTGCTCTATTTTGGGCCTTTAAGCGAAAAAAATTTAAGTTTTTTTATTTACAACTTAGAAGACATTACTACCTATAATAATGAATTGGTTTATGTAATCAGTTTTAAAGCTAAACCCAATAAAAATAAAATTAAGGGCTATGGTCAGATGTACATTACTGCTGAAAGTTATACAGTACTTTCTATTGAGGTTGGCGATTTCTTTTACGATAATGTCAATTTATTAACACACGGCTCATTCTCTACTTACTATCCTGATAACTTATTACGCCTGAGTTCTAAAGCAACTATCAATTTTGCTTTGTTTAATGGTGAGTTGTTTTTTCATCATTTTAAACTCAATATGGATTACCTCAACCCAGTAGATACTGTGCATCTATATAATGAATTACAGTTGAGTAATTTTAGTAGTAAAGAATGCTTCGATTTAAAAAATCTATCTCGAGGTTACTTTTATTTTTTAAGTGAAAATCCACTAGTTACTTATCAAAAAAGCTTTTGGGATCAATATGATGTAGTTAATCATACATCGACTAAAGATAAATTAAATGAGCCTTACGAAACGATAAGTTTATTTGATAAACAGTCTGGTGTAGAAGGCTATTATCATAAGTCTTATGCTAAAAAAATCAATAAAAATAGGTTTATAAAACCATATAATTATATACGAAAAGTTTTACACGAGACGGCTTATGGAAATACGACTATTACTGATGCAAATAGAGATTCTTTAACTGTTAAAGTAAAAAATGAAGCAACAGAATTACGTAATCCAAAAAAAGAGAGAAAAGATACTGTTTTAGTTGTTCCAATAAATAAGCAAGATAGAGATAGTTTACAATATCAAGATGTTTTGTTGAGACAAGTAGAAAATATAACTAACATATTTGGTGAAAGTTGTAAAACCATGTTTGACTCAATTAGTTACCAATCTTTTCTAACAATTAGAGATGAGCAAGTCAATCATTTATTCGATTCATTAAACTATTTTCAATCAGCAATTACACCTACCCATTATAACCAGACAAAAGGAACAATAATCGGCTTATGGTTAGAAACAAACCTCCTTTTCACACAAGCCAAAGCTGATTCAGTTAAGCATTATAATCCAAAATTGATTCTAGATGCTTTTGATAAATTCGATTTAAACAATTCCAATTATTTAAAGTCGAATGAATTTAGCAGCTATATTTTAGAGGCCATTTATACTCATTTTTACTTTTTAGAGAATACGCCAGACGATGATCTCCTATCAAATAGTTATCAGTTTATTGCAAATAAATTTGAAGAACCTGTTAGAGAATTTCTGTTATATAAACTGCTTGCTGAAGATGTGTTAGTTGAGGATTTTGGAGCTGTTTTTAGTCAGTTTAAAACTGCTTACCCCAAATCAAATTACACTACAAAAATTGATGATTTGATAGAGATAAATAAAGATGTAAAGCAAAAAGGCGATGTATTTCCTCTTATCGATGTTTTAACCATTGATAGTACACAGACTCAGATTGATTTGAGCAATAAGAAATTGGTGCTGATTGATGTTTGGTTTATTGGCTGTAAACCTTGTGTGGAGGCTTTAAAATTTACTTATCCTAAAGTAATAGAAAAGTATAAAGATAATGATGTAGCATTTATCTTTTTGTCATCTGAAGGAAATTACTCAAAATGGAAAAGTTTTATAGATAAGAATCAGTTAAAAGGTGAGCATTTTTTAATTGAGCCATCTAAAACACTCGAAACGCTCAAACTATTACATATTAATTCATTCCCATCTCAACTATTAATAGAAAATGGAATTATTGTTTCTGACATATTAGACAGTAATAAATTTGATGATGAACTAGAAAGATTTATAAAATAATAGAAACTCTATATTTTAAACTTCATAGTAGTAGACATTTATCGGCGATTGTAACATTAAAGATTACATCGCCCAAACATGGAATTTTAAAGAGTTTTCAGACCTTTTATCAATTCTATTTATTTTAATCCTTAAAAAAGATTAAAATAATATGTAGTCTTGCATTTGATAAAAATATGGATTAATTATATCGGTGGTTTGGTTAATGTTTAAAAATGAAAGATTAGCTATGAGTATCTCAACTTGACAGGCATCTTATTATGTCACAAAATAAAACTGAAACGATAATTGTAGGAATAGTCTTATCTTCGGAAGAATTAGACAGCCTAACTAAGATCATAAATACCTTTCCGCTAGATCAGGGAATTGTTTTAATTATCAAACAACAGTTTAATTCTAAGCAAAAAAAATATTTAGAATCTATTATTGAGAGATACTCTGAGATTAATAATCTTAAAATTGCACAAAATACAGAAAAGCTCATCCCTAATACAGCCTATTTAGTCAATTCTGACGATTTAATAGAGATAGATACTGAGAAGATTAAATTTTTAAATTCAGAAAAGGCGCAAGAGAAATTTACGTCAGTAGATCAATTTTTTTATTCATTAATAAGGGCATATGGAGATCGGTGTGTGGGAATTATACTTTCAGGAACAGGTAATGATGGTATAGCAGGATTGAGAGCAATTAAAAATGCAGGAGGTTTGGCATTGGTTCAAAATCCGAATGAAACAATTTACCCAGATTTACCCTTAAGTGTATTAGAAGCAGGTATACTTGATAGAGTTGTTACAATTGGGGAAATTCCTGAAGTAGTTAAAAATTATTCAAACTATCATTGCTCAATGGCAAACAAAAATACAGATTTAGATAAATTACAGGAAATAATAGAAATTCTTTCAACTAATGAAAACTTTAGTTTAAATCAATATAAATCTGCTACTGTACATCGCCGCATACTTAGGCGAATGGGAATAAATGGAATAGAAGATTACAAAACCTATATTGTAAAATTGAGGGGAAGTGAGGAAGAACGTGAAAAACTTATACAAGATTTAATGATCAATGTTACTGAGTTTTTCAGAGATCCGGAGGCTTTTAATACTTTACAAAACAATGTAATTCCGGATATACTAAGTAAGCTTAATGGAGAAGAAGAAATGATACGTGTGTGGGTTGCAGGGTGTGCAAGTGGAGAAGAAGCTTATACAATTGCCATACTTATTACTGAAACTCTTTTGCTAAAAGGGCTAAAAAATGAGATTAAAATATTTGCCACTGATATTGATGAGCAAGCAATTAAAATAGCCCGTAAAGGCATTTACTCAGATAGTATAGTAGATGTAATACCAGAAAAATATTTGGAGCTGTACTTTACGAAATTCAAAAATGGCACATATCAAATCAAAAATTATTTAAGAGATATAATAACTTTTGCAAACCAGAATGTGGTAAATAATCCTCCATTTTCTCATATGCATTTGATCAGTTGTAGAAATCTATTTATTTACTTAAAAAAAGATATTCAGGAGGCAGTATTAAACTCTTTTTATTTTTCCCTTAAACCAGATGCTTATTTATTTCTTGGTAGCTCTGAGTCTGTCGGAGATAAAACAGATTTCTTTAGATCGGTATCTAAAAAGTGGAGAATATATAAGAAAATACCAGGGCAAGAAAAGGAAAGCAGCTTTTTACAGCAAATGCAAATTGATAGAAGCGATCAAATAAGATCAAATATCGATTTTCAGTTGACTGATAGAAGTAGGAGAAATAAAAGCACTTCGGCTAGGGCTGAACAAATACAAGCTGCATTGTTAGCGACTAAAGTACCGCCAACTATTGTTGTAGACGAAAATGGCAAAGTGCTATACAATCATGGTGAAATAAAGCCTTATATCATAGTTCCTACTGGAGAACCCCGTTTGGATGTAATTCAAATCATTTTGCCTGCAATAAGGTCTAGGTTAAGAAGTAGTTTGTTTAAGATCAAAAAGGTAAGAGACAACATCAGTTTTCATTGTAGTATACCAGTTGCTGAGCTTAGCAAAGAAACCAGAAATATAAGAGTCGAACTATCAATTTTATCTGAAAATGAATTGACTGGGGAGAGCACAATTGCGATTAGTTTTTATAATGAAAATAAGCAGGTAGTTAATCAAGAGCTTCAGATAAACAATTACGATGAAAAAAAACTAAACCAAAGTTTAGAGTTAGAACTTTCAGAGACAAAGCAAGAGCTTCAAAATACGATAGAAGAATTAGAAACAAATACAGAAGAGCTAAAAGCTTTACACGAGGAGGCACTATCTACCAACGAGGAACTGCAATCTGCTAATGAAGAATTAGAAGCAAGCTCTGAAGAATTAAGATCTTTAAACTCAGAGGTAAATTCGATAAATGCTGAGCTTAAAGAAAAAATAGAAGCATTGCAAATTGCGAATAATGACGTAGAGAACTTTTTTACAAGTACCGATATTCCAATATTATTTCTTAATACCAATCTAGAAGTTAAGCGGTATACACCTGCTGCAGAACAATTATTAAAAATGGGACCGAGTGATATTGGTAGGCAGGTGAATTCATTAAGTAGAAATCTGATAGACGAAAGCCTTACAGATGAGTGCAAAAAGGTCTTACAGAATTTTCAGCCGATTAGAGTAGAAAAGCAGACATTTGATGGGAAGTACTATATAAGGCAAATTACTCCTTATCGTACTACAGACTTTAGAATAAGTGGTATTGTGGTCGTATTTCAAGATATTACAGAACTTAAAAACTTATCTAAAAGAGCCATTGGTAGAGAAAAACAACAGTCTGTTGTTGCCCGATTAGGTATGATGGCTTTGCAGGGAGTAAGTCCGAAAGATTTAATGCATTCGGTAGTAAGAGAAGTAGCATATGTGTTAAATGCAGATTTTTGCAAAATTTTGAAATATCAGCCAAAAAGTCAAAACTTTATTTTGGTAGCAGGGTTAGGTTGGTACCCGGGTTCATCAGAAGCAGTGTTAGTCCCAAATAATTACAATTCTCAGGCAGGATATACGATGCTGTCTAATGAACCAGTAATTGTTAACGACCTTGCCAAAGAGAAAAGGTTTCAAGGATCAAAGCTACTGTTAGATCATGGTGTAGTAAGTGGCATGAGTTGCATCATTAACTCAGCTGATACTGCTTACGGAGTAATAAGTATTCATACAAAAAAATATAAGAAGTTCTCTAAAGATGATGCAAACTTTCTTTTATCAGTTTCGAATATGATTTCAACTGCCATAAAAACAAGGGATGCTCAAGAGAGACTGAATTATAGTGAAGAGCAATTTAGAACGATGGCAAACGCAATACCTCAACTTGCTTGGATTACAGATGAAACTGGATATATACATTGGTATAATCAAAGATGGTATGACTATACAGGCACGTCGTTGAAGGATGTAGAAGGTTGGGAATGGAAAAGTGTTCATCATCCCGATCATGTAGACCGAGTAATTACCAATATAACTAAATGTTTTGCAGAGGGTATTGCTTGGGAAGACACATTTCCATTGAAAAGAGCAGATGGAGTTTATCGCTGGTTTCTATCAAGGGCAGAACCGATAAAGAATAAACAAGGGAAAATAATTAAATGGCTCGGTACAAATACAGATATAACAGACCAACTTAATTTGGAAAACTCTTTACGTAAGGTGGTTCTTAAGTTAGAACATGCTGACAAACGTAAGAATGAATTTTTGGCGATCTTAGGTCATGAGTTACGAAACCCTTTGGCTGCACTAAGCAATAGTCTGGATATTTTGGTTTCTGATACAATCCCATCAAAGCAGATAATAGAAATAATGGGGAGGAGCATTGTCTCAATGTCTAAAATACTTAACGATTTGCTCGATTTATCGAGAATATCTCGTAATAAAATTAATCTTCAATTATCGCCGATCAACATTTACAATTTGCTCCATACAGACTTATCGAATGTACATCAGCAGTTGAAAGCTAAAAGTCAAGAATTACTTTTAGATGTTCAAGAAGATATTTATATCCTAGGAGATGTTACAAGAGTTGAGCAGATATTCTCAAACTTATTGTTAAATGCAAATAAATACACACCTGAAGGAGGTACAATAAGTGTAAAAGCATGGCAAAAAGATGAAAAAGTACAAATAGAAATAGAAGATAATGGAATAGGTATCGCAAATGATAACCTTGAAAGAATATTTGAATCATTCTATCAAATACCTTCAAAAGGTAAAGCTGCCTCAGGTTTAGGCATAGGGCTTTCATTAGTTAAAAATCTCATAGAATTACATGGTGGGGAGATTAAAGTAAATAGTGAGGGTTTAAATAAAGGTACTCGTTTCGAAATAAGTTTTAATGCTTGTGAAAATAAATCAATTCCAAAAACTCAATTACCTACAACAGCCATGAAAGGAAAATCAAGTGCAACAGTAGTATTGGTAGAAGATAATAAAGATATAGCTACAATCTTTTCTTTTTTACTAAAAAGTTTAAACTGTGAGTTATTTGTAGCTCATAATGGTAAAGATGCCATAAAAATAATTATGGAAAAACAACCAGATGTGGCTTTTGTGGATATCGGCTTACCAGATATGACAGGCTACGACATTGCCATCTACCTAAGATCAAAAGGTTACAAAAAGAAATTAGTAGCAGCCTCAGGCTACAGCCATGAGGAAGCTAAAAAACAATCTAAATCCGCCGGTTTTGATTTACATTTAGCAAAACCTTTGAGCAAGAAAGATATTATTAGTACAATTTACTAATTTTAAGAAAAATTTGAATTAAATTTAGGTGGACATTAATGACATTATGCTACCATTATATTAAAGCTTATCATATATTAAGTTATGAGAGCAGTTAACTTGCAAAGTTCATAACATTATGTAAAACGTAAAAAAAAGAAATAAATATAAAGGGTAATAGCCTATTTTGGGCATTAAATGGCTTTTTTATATTATTATAAACTATTTTTTTGATAAAATAACTTGAAGAAAATGGTAGTTATGATTTTACAAAAAGTTATGTAAAATTTTATGAAACTGCTTGTTCATATTCTTGTAATTCTAGCATCAATAAATCATTGCTTTGGGCAAAACGATCTTGACTCTCTATTGAAAGAACTAGAAGAAACAGAAAATGATAGCACCAAAGTAAGATTATATAGTTTCATATCGGAAGATCTATGGTATATCAATCCAGATAGCGCATTGTTAATGGCACTTAAAGGTGTAGAATTAGCAAATGAAATAACTGATGATGAAGGCAAATCATATAATTTATTAAGTGCAGGTACTTCTTATTATACAATAGGTAAGTATAATGAGGCAATTAATGTATTGCTTCAATCTTTAAGAATCGCCGAAAAAAGAAAAGACGAAGCCACCACAGAAACCATCTATAACGAATTAGGAAATACTTATGCCTACCTTAAAAATCACTCAAAAGCATTAGCATACTTTTATAAAGCTTTAGAATTAGCAGAAAAAGATACTGTTAATGGCGATAAAACAACTATGTTTATAAACATAGGAGACATGTATAAAGAGTTAGGTGATTATGACAAAGCTATAGAATACAATAAGAATGCAGCTAAGCTTTTAGAACATAAAGTAGATGATTCTTTAGGTTTGGCCATAGCAGTGTTTAATGTGGGTGATATATATCAAATTCAAGGTTTTTACAACAAGGCAGATACATACCTAAAACGCTCTTTAAAAATATCTAAAGCTATAAATGATAATGAAGGAGTAGCATATTCTTATAATTCTATGGCTCAGGTTTTCTATAAAACCTCTCAGCTTGATAGCTGCATCTTTTATGCAAAAAAGAGCATTGATTATTCAAAAGAGATGGGTGGTCCAGAGATTGAGATGGAAGCTTATAAAACACTGTATCTCGCATATAAGAAAATTGGAAATTTCGAGCAAGCACTCTATTACAGAGATTTGCAAGTCAATTTGCAAGACAGTGTATTTAATATAGATAAAGAGAAGGAAATAAGTCAGTTACAATCTACTTATGAGCTAGAAAAATCTCGGTATGAGAATGATTTATTGAATAAGGATAACATCCTAAAACAGAAAGAAATCAATAAAAAGAGCTTACAAAAAGACATTATCATTATTGGCTCATTTTTCCTTGTTTTAATTAGTATTTTCTTGTTTAGAAATAACTTACAGAAGAAAAAAGTGAATGCCTTACTAGTAAAACAGAAGTTTGAAATTAGTAAGCAAAATGAAAAGCTAGAAGGTCTCAATAAAATTAAAAACAGGATTTTATCTATTATAAGTCACGATTTGAGAAGCCCGTTAAATTCTTTGCAAGGAATGTTGGTATTGCTAAGAAGTGCTTCTTTAACAGAACAGGAAATAAAATACCTAACAAACAATTTAAATGAGAGCCTAAAATCTACCATATTCTTTTTAGATAACTTATTGCATTGGGCAAAAAGCCAAATGGAAGGGATGAATGCCAATCCTGCAGATTTTGTATTAGACGATATTATCAATCAGAATATTAAACTAATGCAAACAGTTGCTAGTCAAAAAGAAGTATCTATTCATTTGGAAAGCTTTGTGAAAAACGCAAATGTTTATGCAGACAAAGCAATGGTAGATATCATTTTTAGAAATTTATTAGCGAATGCTATCAAGTTTTCTGAGCCTAAAAATATAGTAAATATTTCAACAGAAGAGAAAGAAACTGCAATCGTTGTAAGCATTCAAGATAAAGGTAGAGGTATTAAACTTGATGACCAAAATAAGATTTTTAACGATTCTTATTCAAATTTTACAACGATGGGTACGGCAAAAGAAAAAGGTACTGGTTTAGGCTTAACAATCAGCAAAGAATTACTTGAGAAAAACGATGGTAAAATATGGTTTTCAAGTGTGTATGGTGAGGGAAGTGTATTTTCATTCTCTTTGCCAAAATCAGCAATACAGCAAGTTTTGCTTAATTAAAAATTTCATTCTTAGCTTTTATTAAAAACTCTTCCCAAGTTATCTTCTTTTTTTCTAGCACCTAATTAATCTTATACACCTTTTTTAGTACTGTTATTTTTGCGCAAAACTTATAAAAAGTTATGTATATATTTGAATCATATCTTATAGTAAATATGGAAATAAAACACTGATAATCAATAATATACATAATTAAATATTTTTCATTTCAAATTAAATATGCAATTAAAAAAGTTCTTTCTCGGAATACTCTTTCTATTCGGTTTAATAATATCCGCCTTGGGACAAGTAAAAGCTCCAGAGGCTTTCGGACCAGTTCCAAGTGAAAATCAGATGAGGTGGCAAGAAATGGAGTATTACGCATTTGTCCATTTTTCAGTTAATACCTATACAGACATGTCTTGGGGTTTGGGTAGTGAAGATCCTCAAATATTTAATCCAACAGAGCTTGATTGTAGGCAGTGGGCTCGAATCTGCAAAGAAGCAGGCATGAAAGGGATTATAATTACAGCCAAGCACCACAGTGGTTTTTGTCTTTGGCCTTCAGAATATACAGATTACTCTATAGAAAGTTCTCCATGGAAAAATGGCAAAGGCGATATTGTAAAAGAACTGGCAGAAGCTTGTAAAGAATATGGATTAAAGCTTGGAGTTTATCTATCTCCGTGGGATAGAAATTATGCAGAATATGGCAGACCAGAATATATTACGTATTTCCGTAATCAGTTAACCGAGCTTTTAACCAACTATGGAGAAATATTCGAAGTTTGGTTCGATGGTGCTAACGGTGGCGATGGTTACTACGGTGGAGCTAATGAAACCCGTAAAATAGATCGCACGACCTATTACGATTGGTCTAACACTTATAAACTAGTTCGTAAGCTTCAACCAAAAATAGTAATCTGGAATGATGGTGGAGATAGAGCAGATCTTCGTTGGGTAGGTACAGAAGGTGGTTATGTTGGTAAAACCAACTGGAGTTTACTAAATGCAACCGGAGATGTACCAATAGATATGTTGCATCATGGGGTAGAAAATGGTGATTCTTGGGTACCGGGTGAAGTAAATACTTCGATTAGACCAGAGTGGTTTTATCATCCAAATGAAGATAGCAAGATAAAAACTTTGCCTCAACTAATGGATTTGTACTATCACTCAATTGGTCGTAATGGTACTTTGTTGCTAAACTTTCCGATTATGCCTAATGGCTTAATTCACGAAAAAGATGAAAAAGCAGTATTAGAATTTGCTAAAACTGTAAAAGAAGCTTTTGCCGAAAACCTTGCTAAAAATGCTAAAGTTGAATCATCGAATGTTAGGGGAAAAAGCAAAAAGTTTGCGCCAAACAAAGCAATTGATGGCAAGAAAGATACTTATTGGGCAACTGACGATGATGTTACAAATGCTTCAATTACACTAAGCTTTAATAAACCAACTAAGTTTAATAGATTTCTTGCACAAGAATATATTCAACTTGGGCAAAGAGTAAAATCATTTACTGTAGAAGCATATGTAGATGGTAAATGGAAAGAGTTAGCTAAAGAAACTACCATCGGTTATAAGAGAATTTTGCGTTTCCCTACTGTGGAGGCTACTAAAATGAGGTTTACCATAACTGATGCTAAAAGTTGCCCACTTATTTCTAATATCGGAGTTTTTAATGCACCTCAAATATTGGTTCCGCCAATGGTAATCCGTGAACAGTCTGGCGATGTAAAAATAATTCCGGCAGATGTAGAGTCTCAAGTATACTATACTTTAGATGGAAGTGAGCCAACAGCAGATGCTAAAAAGTATGAAGGTTTAATTAAAACAGGAAAAGGTAAGGTTGAAGTAAAAGCGATTGCTTACAATCCAGCAACATCAAAAAGTAGTGCTGTTACTGAAGAAAGTTTTGATATTGCCAAGCAGACTTGGAATGTAGTTGGTATTGAAGATGAGAAAGTGAACAAGATTTTAGATGGCAATTCTCATTCAGCTTGGTATCAAGATAAAAAAGTGGAGATGCCTGTAGATCTAGTAATTGATTTAGGCAAAGAAGAAACTTTAAAAGGCTTTAAGTATTTACCAGATCAAGGTGATTGGGCAAACGGAATTATAACCAATTATCAGTTCTACATTTCAAAAGATAGTGAAAATTGGGATTTAGTTTCAGAAGGTGAATTCTCTAATATCAAAAACAATCCTTTGTTGCAGACTAAAACTTTTAAATCAGCCAAAGCACGTTACATTAAACTTCGTGCTTTAAAAAACACGAAAGAAGACAATGCAGTTGGTTATGCTGAAATAGACGTGATTACAGAATAGGATATAAAAAAATATGATACCTCCATTTCTTGCAAATAGATTTGGAGGTATATTTTTGCTTTTAAATGGCTTACATATAATCAGTAAAGTATGCTTAGTACGCTAAAGACAATCTTTTTAAAATTCAATATTACTCTATTTTCTTGTGTGATAATAGTAATGTTTTTAGCTGCTTGCCAAGTGAAAAATTATGCTAGATACATAGGGAAATATAACTATGATCAAAATGCAAACTTGACACTTAAAGAAGATAGCACATTTGAATTCTCTTATAGTGGACACATGATTTCTGGTAGCTCTTACGGCACTTGGAAGGTGATAAACGAGAAGCAATTAGAATTTACAAGTTCTTATTACGATAGTATTTTTATTACTGAGAGTATTGATACTTTATCAAATCGTATAAAATTTATTTCTAAAAGTATATCAGAAACATCACCTGCAAAAGATTTAATTTATATTAATGATTCAGTTGAGTTTTATATTAATGAAACCAGTTGGTTAAAGAATCAAGAGTTGAACAAATTTAGTTTCTTGATGAGTCCTGGCTTTCACTCAGCAATAGATACTTTCTATTACCAAATTAAAAATCCTCGGGCAAATGTATTTATAATTAGAAGATACCATGAGCTTGATATATTAGATTATGATACCTTTTGGTATAAAATAATATTTGAGGTGAAGAAAAATAAGTTGATTACCAGAGAGAATGTTTTTTATCCTGAGAAAAAACTGACTATACATAAAAGATTAAGATTTAGAAAATAATCATTCTTTACAACTACCTACAACTTTACGTAAATTCCTTTTAAATCTAACAGATATAAAAATCCTGTTTTAAAAGAGCAATATTCTAATATTGTCTAAATAATTCAAGCAACCTTATTCAATTCAACTTTGCAGCAGCCGTTTTGTAGTAAATATTTTTTAATCGTTATTAATATTACATCAATCTACTATGCAAAACAGCACTACTATTATCAGAATAATTTTACTGTTTTTTTCTATTCTATTTAACCTTCAGTTTGCATTTGCTCAGATGCAATTGGTAGCGAACTTAGGCCATGCAGATGAAGTGAGAGATATCGCTTATAGTAAAGATGGGCTATTTATATGCTCAGCAAGCGAAGATAATTCTTTAAAACTTTGGGAAGTAGAAACAGGTCGTGAGATAAGAACATTTACTAATAGTGGAAAAATTGTAAGTCATGTAGCAATTAGTCCCGATAATAAATATATAGTTTCATCAACTGGTAGCAATATTGTTTTTTGGGAGACAGCTACAGGTAAATTGATTAAGTCCATTTCGGCTCACAGCCAATTTATAGGCGATATGAATTTTAGTCACGATGGTAGATATCTGGCAACTGGCGGAGGTGATGGCAAGGTGAAAATATTAAATGTGGCAACAGGAGAATTTTTACATGAAATGGACAGCCAAGCCAAACATGTGAGAGGTGTTTCGTTTAGTCCTGATGGTAAAATGCTTGCTTCTACTGGGGAAGAAGGTAAAATATTATTATGGGATGTGGCTTCTGGTAATTTAGTTAAAGAAATAAAAGCGTTTCGCAAGTTTGGGTCACATGTTACTTTTAGCCCCGACGGTAAATTTATAGCCACAATAAATGCAGAAGATAAATCTATTGGTATTTGGAATTTAAAGGAAGAAATATCCTATTATTTAGAAGGCCACGAATATTGGCCATCGTCCATTTGCTTTAGTAATGATAGTAAGTTTATAATCTCAACTAGTCAAGATAATACAATTCGGATTTGGGATTTAGCTACTTCAAAAGCGATAAAAATAATTAAGAAAGGTACAGAAATGGGAGATGGCGTGCTTAGCGTGGCTATGAATCCTGTCACAAAGCAATTTGCCACTGGCAACGAAGATAAAACTATCGAGATATGGGATTTTAACTCAGGCAATTTAATTAAAACATTAAAAGGATTAACCAGTATTGCTCGAAGCGGATTATTTAGCCCCAATGAGAATAAACTGTCAGTGGGTTATGCAGATGGAAGTGTAAAGTTTTGGAGTACAAAAACAAAACAACCTTTACAGTCTTTCTTAGATCACAAGTATCAGGTTACATGTTTGGCATACAGTCCAGATAACAAGTATTTCGCTTCGGGTGATGGAGAACATATTGAATCAATTTATTCAGTTGATGAAATTAAGGTAAATATTAGAGAGACGAGTACAAATCGCATTATCCGTACACTGGTAGAAGAATCTTTTAGTTCAGATGATTTTATAAACAGAATAGCCTTTAGCCCAGATAGTAAATACATAGCTATTGGTGGTTTAAATGGTGGTAGTTTTAAAGATGGTTATGAATATATAGCAAAAATTTGGTCGATAGAAACCGGAGAATTATATAGAACTTTTAAAGTAGATAATGATGTAAATGCTATCGCATACAGTCCAGATGCTAAATATTTGGCAATTGCAGTAAATGGCAGGAGCTTTTCTACTAGAAATATGCTTAAAGTGTGGGATATAAAAAAGCAGAAAATAATCTATTCACTAGAAGGAAATTATGGTGGTATGGGTAGTATAGCTTACAGTCCAGATGGCCACTATATTGCTTCGTCTTGCGGTAGAGTTTGGGATGCACACACAGGAAATGAAGTAGTTACATTTGAAGCTGAGGGTTCTGCTGAAAGTATAGCATTTAGTCCTGATAGCCGATACATAGCTTGGGGAAGTTTTAGTAACGATCAGATTGAAATTTGGGAAGTCTCTACTGGCAAACAGATAAAAAAGTTTAAAGAGTTAAATAGTAGAATTAAAAGTGTTAGCTATTCTAAAGATGGGAAAATCATTACAAGTACAAGCGAAGATGGATTTGTGAGGTTATGGAATAGCTCAACAGGAGAGTTACTTGCTAGTATAGTAGCGATTTCTGGATCTGAAGATTATGTAATTTACACACCAGATGGTAGGTTTGATGGTACTCAAAAAGGCATGAATGCATTGCATTATGTGGATGGATTAAACACTGTTCCATTAGCAAGTTTTTTTGAGAAATACTACTCACCAAACCTATTAGGTCGTATAGTTTCAGGTGGCAAATTTGAGGAGACACTGCAAGATGTTGACGATTTTAAACTTCCTCCTACAGTTAAGATTACAAGTCCTGCAAACCAAACAAAATCAACTAAACCTACTGTTACAGTTCAGGTTTTAGCCAAAGATCAGGGTGGAGGAGTAGATGAAATTAGACTTTACCACAATGGTAAGATCGTGCAGACTACACAGCGTGGCTTTAAACCAAATGGGCAAACCAAAGACTTTGAAATTTCTTTGGTAAATGGTACAAACAATATCAAAGCTACTGCATTCAACACAGACAGAACAGAATCTCAACCTGATGAAATTACTATCTTTTTTCAGGGTTCAGAGAAAACTACTAATCTGCATATGTTGGTAATTGGCGTTAATAATTACAAAAATCCAAAGTATAATTTGAATTATGCTTTGCCAGATGCAATGGCTTTTAAAGAATCTATTGAATCGAATGCAACCAGTATATTTGGCTCGGTAAATGTTTCATTATTGCAGGATGCCAATGCAACGAAAACCACAATTCAATCAGTTTTTAATCAGATTAAAGAAAATGCTAAGCAAGAGGATGTATTCATTTTCTATTTTGCTGGGCATGGAGTAATAAGTATAGACGATAATCCTTTGTTTTATTTAATCCCTCACGATGTAACCCGCTTGCACGAAAATAACGAAGTTTTAAGTTCGAAGGGAATTTCTGCCGAGGAGCTAGAAGCATTTTCTTTGAACTTGAAAGCCCAAAAACAGTTATTCATATTTGATGCATGCCAATCAGGAGCGATGGCAGAGATGTTGGCGATGCGAGGAGCAGCAGAAGAAAAGGCAATTGCACAACTGGCAAGAAGTACTGGAACTTATTGGTTGGCTGCTACAGGATCAGATCAGTTTGCCACAGAGTTTGCTACTTTAGGTCATGGATTATTTACTTACGCTGTATTAGAAGGTTTAAAAGGTGCAGCCGATGGAGCAAGTGCAGATAAGAAAATCACAGTAAAGGAATTGAGTGCTTATCTAGATGAAAAAGTGCCAGAACTATCTGAGAAGTATAAAGGAAGCTTACAATTTCCAACAATTTATGGTTATGGCAACGATTTTCCGATTACTATAATTAAATAGCTTAGCTTTAAAAGCATAGATTTGGTTATTATAAATTTGGAAGCTTTGTTTTTTAATGAAGAATATTAAGGTAGTAGTTTTTGATTTGTATAATACATTGGTTGAGATTAAAGAGCCAAACAACTTCTTTTTAAACTTATATCGAAGTTCTCACAATGGTTTTGGTTTGGATATTTCTGCTTACACTTATCTACTGATGACGAAAGAACTGGACAACTTATTTGAGCTTTTGCCATCAGAGTTTAAAGAACTATATACTGAAAGAAAGGAAGAGTTAGAAAAGGAATTAAACTCAGTTGTGATTTACAAAGAAGTATATAATGTTTTGGAGGAGCTGAGTAAAAACTACAGGCTTTTTTTGATTTCCAATTTAGCATCACCATACAAGAAACCCATTTTCGATAACAATCTAAATAAGTACTTTGATGATATGATTTTTTCTTGTGATTATGGATGTTTAAAACCAGAGCAGAAGATTTTTAAAGAAGTAGAAACGCTAACAGCCAACACACCAGATGAGATATTAATGGTTGGAGATTCTTATAAATCAGATATTGTAGGCGCAAAACAAATGGCTTGGAATTATTTAAAAGTAAACAGGAAAAGCGAAGTAAAAGAGGTTTTTGAAATAAGTGATTTAGGGGAAATTACATCACAGATAGGAATAAAATAGATTTTTGCTTAATGATTTATTTAGTGAACTTAGGAGGTAAATAATAAATTATTTCATCAAAAATGGAAGTTAAAATTTTCAACAAATACAGATTAAATTCATCGAATTATTTAATTGGTATTTTCCCTAGTTCATCAAAGCAAGATACGGTTGAAGAAAGTTATTATTATGATTCAAAAGAAAAGTTACCTATAATAAGAGAAAAATGGAAATTCCATAAAGGAAATGAGATAGGGCGTTGTGGGTCTGACTATGAAATTTCAATAATAAATAGTAACCAATTTGTTGATAATATTTTTGTTTGTTTTTCTTGTAATACATTATTGCGAGGTGAAGAAGTTTATAAGATTAATAAAGACAGTTTTTTCTCTTTAATTAGAGAAGATTTTATTCCATTAATACCCAAATTATTTCAATTCCCTTCAATAGAATCTGGTAGAAAATTTTTACTAGAAGAGAGAGGGACCAAAAATTTAATTCTATTTGAAAATAAACTTCCTAACTGGCTTAGATTCGAAGGTGAGTTTGAGGTTCATATTTATTTAAATAAACTTGAGAAGTTGAAAAATGCTTCGATAGAAAATCAGCTCCAAAATGAGTTCAAAGCCCAATTTCCGGCTGAAACTTTTCAATTATCATTTTTTCTTACAATGGGCATGGGTGATAAAGTCTTATATGGATTTAAAATTTTTAGTAGTAAAACTGTGTATGATAACCTTATAGGATTAGAAAAAGGTAATTGGAAAAATTATGATGATTTTAGTTTGAATCTTTACTACAAAAAATAATCAAACCTGAACCTTTCAATACAGTAACTTTGGACTTTTCAGGATACATACCTAATCATTTTACGCTGACTTTTGTAGTATAAAATTCTACAAACATGAAGACATGAAAACTATGAAAAAACGGAGCAGAAGTTTCAGCAATATCAATCGGTACCAGATGGGGGAATTGATAGTTTATCGATTCACTCATGTTATATTACAAAATTAGCAATGATATTAACAAAGTATTTGACAATGTAAAGCGTGAAGAGCTTTTGCTAATTTTATTACAGAATCAACCAGAACTAACAGCAATTTTATTTGATTATGGTATGCCCCAAAAAGTCGATCTAGAAGAGTTTATGAATCGCAATTATAAATTCAATGTAAGTATAGATCGCTTTGCCTATTTAATAGGTAGAAGTTTGTCTGCTTTTAAAAGAGATTTTAAACAGATTTTTAACGATACACCCAACCGATGACTAATAAAAAAGCACTTGGAAGAAGCTTACTTTTTAATTGAAAAGGCAAGTAAAAGACCTACAGAAATTTACCTTGATTTAGGATTCGAAACCTTGTCTCATTTTTCATTTACTTTTAAAAAACAATTTGGGCACACGCCTACCGATTTAGCAGAATCTCACAGAAATGCGAACTGATGGTTATATAAATTCATTGAAACCTCAAGCATAAACAAACCTATGTAATTAGTGTAAATCTTTGCATATTTAAGGGAAAATCATCGGTATGATTACCCATTAAACACAAAAGAAAATATGCAAAACTACTATTTCACACTATTGCTCTTTTTTACCTTTGGTGTAGCTAATGCACAAGAAAATAAAAAGGATTACACAGAAGCATTTCAACTTGTAGAAGTTTGGTTAGATGCTCAAAAAGATTTCGATCAGCTACCGGGTTTAACTGCTATTGTTGTTGAAGATCAAGAAGTGTTATGGTCTGGCGCTGTAGGTTTAGCCAATGTTGAAGAAGACATAGAAGCAAAAGCAAGTACTATTTGCAGTATTTGTTCTATATCTAAGTTATTTACCTCAGTCGCAATCATGAAATTGTACGATGAAGGAAAGCTTCGCTTAGATGATTTAGTGAGCGATTTGTTGCCTGCTTATCAACTTGAGCAAAAGTTTCCAGAAAGTGGTCCAATCACTGTAAGAACATTATTAACTCATTCTTCTGGTCTTCCGAGAGAAGCGGCTTATCCTTATTGGACAGGTCCAGATTTTCCTTTTCCAACAAAAGAGCAAGTAGATTCTGGGTTAAAAAATCAAGAAACTTTATATCCTGCTTCCACTTATTTTCAATACAGTAATCTGGGTCTTACCCTTTTAGGAGAAATTGTAGAAGCAGTTTCTGGTATGCCTTATGATAATTATATACAACAAAATATACTGGAACCATTGGGACTTTCAGATACAAGAACTGAGCTTCCTGAGCAATTGTATGGTAATGAATTGGCTTATGGATATACTTCTAGTTTGAGAGATGGTAGCCGCGAAAAAGTTAATTTCTTTCAGGCTAAAGGCATTAAACCGGCGGCGGGCTTTTCATCTAATGTGCTAGATTTAGGCAAGTTTGCTTCTTGGCAATTGCGATTAAGAGATACAACTACAACGGAGATATTAAAACCATCAACTCTAAAATACATGCAAAATGTGCATTGGACAGACCCTAATTGGGAAACCACTTGGGGACTAGGTTTTGTGGTTTACAAAGGTGCAAATGGAAATACTTGGGTAGGGCATGGAGGAAGTTGCCCAGGTTACCAAACAACTTTGCAAATCGATTTAAAAAATAAGCGAGCCTTCTCTGTAATGATTAATGCAAGTGGAACAAACCCAACA
The DNA here is from genome assembly GCF_026250525.1 of Chondrinema litorale. Lineage (GTDB taxonomy): Bacteria > Bacteroidota > Bacteroidia > Cytophagales > Flammeovirgaceae > Chondrinema > Chondrinema litorale. The sequence goes on along the minus strand of NZ_CP111048.1, from coordinate 10,649 downwards.
AAATATCTAAGGGGTATTAATGGAATTATGAGCAAAACAGATTCATCTAAAAAAGAAAGCACAAAAGATTTACAAGAGTATGTGGGTTACTATAGTCCACAACCTTGGTGGAGCGAGACTTATATTTCTACATGGAATGGGAAATTGGTTGAGCTAGATTTACCATCAGACAATCCGGCGGAGTCAATGACATTTTACAAACACATAGAAGGTGACACCTTCCGCAGAATTAGAGACGACAATGAACTTGGTGAAGCTCTTATTTTCGAAAGAGACAAAGATGGCAAAATCACCCATTTTAATAGACATGGAAACCTCACAAAGAAAATGGAGAAATAAAACATCGCTTAAAATGAAAAAATGCCTTTTATAAAGGCGTTTCTTTTGTAACAAATAGAAAATGTTCATTATATAAGTAAAACTTTATATAGTTGATATGTTAAAATTCACAATTTGTTTTGCTATAAGTTTAACCATGACTTTTTGTACACAAATGAATTGTTTTGCGCAAAAAAGTAGTATTTCTCATTTAATGGAAGTATGTGAGCTTGAAATTATTGATAATGATTCGATTTATGATATACAAGAATTAGCATTGGAAGACCAACATGAGTTAAGTAAAGAATTTTTAAAAATTGCCGAATTTAAACGGTCAAAAGAGGAAATAGACTTTCCCCCCTCAAAGCTGTATGTTTCATTTGTTGTTTCTCCGGATAGAAAAATCATTAATTTTTGTTCTACTTCGTCATTCAAAAACTCTGATGCGATTTTTCAATTCTTAAACAAGTGGAAAGAAGAAAACATAAAAGGGAATAAAAATTATGTGAGAGTAAAAATATTATTTGCTTGCATTAAATGGGGATAATTAATCGAACCTGAAGCTCAAATTTGTAAACAAACTACACTGAAAAACAATTAATATTGAAACAAAACGCAAAACATGAATAAACAGAAAGTAGCAGTTGTAACAGGTGGTGCTCAAGGTATTGGCAAGGCAATATGTGAGGCTTTTATTAAACAAGGTGTATCGGTTTGCACTATAGATATTAAAGAGAATTATTACTTTGTTGGTGACATTACAGACGATTCTGTATTAAAAAGTTTCGCGGCTAAAGTTATTTCTGATTATGGTAAAATTGATTTCTTAATCAATAATGCTTGTTTAACTAAAGGTGGCTTAAATAACTGCTCTTATGAAGATTTTAACTATGTTCTTCGCATTGGTGTCTCGGCGCCATTTCTCTTAACTCAATTATTTACAGACCATTTAAATCCCGGAGCAAGCATTATTAATATATCTTCTACGCGCCATCAAATGAGCCAGGCTAACACAGAAAGCTATTCGGCAGCTAAAGGTGGTATTAGTGCGCTTACGCATGCAATGGCTGTTACACTTGCTGGCAAAGCCAGAGTCAATGCAATCTCTCCCGGTTGGATAGATACTAGCAACACACAATACGAAGGTGCTGATGCCAACCAACATCCGGCTGGCCGCGTGGGGAATCCGGCAGACATTGTAAATGCAGTTATGTTTTTGTGTGATGCTAAAAGTAGCTTTATTACAGGGCAAGATATTACCGTAGATGGCGGAATGACAAAATTAATGATTTACCATGATGACCAAGGTTGGTCTTATAATCCGGAGAAATAAAGCTTGATTAGCCATCTTTTTGAAACTGTTCTTCAAAGTTTAATAGAAAATCGTTGATGTATTTTTTAGACTCATCAGATTTTCTAATCACCAGATAGTGGGTTCTTTTAAAACCATTTATGCCAATCTTTTTAAAGTTTAATTGATCAGATAGTTTAAATGATTTTAGCGCCCATTTCGGCATACACATAATTCCCATGTTTGCCTTTACCATTTCAAGAGCTACTTCGGTTAATGGCACCGCCGAAATTTTAAATGGCGTAATGCTATTTGGTTTTAAAAACTGCTCATACACAGAAACAGTTTCGAGTGGAAAAGAATGGATAATGAGATGTATTTTGGAAAAATGACTCACATCTAAAAATTCTAATTTGCTTAATGGATTTTCTTTGTGGAGTATGGCAAAAACTTCATCTTCATACACCTCTATGCTCATCAATGTTTCATCAGCAGGTTTTGTAGTAACAATCGCAATATTTATCTCATTAGACAAAACTTTTGATACAGGTTGATGCGTCGCTTCTAATATTAAATCAACCTCAATTTCAGGATACAATATGGCCATTTTCTCAATAAATGCAGGTAAATCTTGATAAAAAGAGTAGCATTCGGTACTTACTTTAATTTTACCATTAGAGCCCTTTCTAATCTGTTTTATTGTATCAAAACCTTTTTCTATACTCTTAATAACATTACAAGCTATTTTGTAAAGTTCATTGCCTTCTTCTGTTAGTTCCCAACTATTTCGGGTTCTATGGAAAACTTTAAAACCCATCTGATTTTCTAACTCTCTAAGTTGATGACTTAAAGCAGATTGCGTTAAGAATAATTTCTCAGAAGAGTTAGCAATACTCCCTTCTTCTGCGATTGTTTTTATGAGTCTTAAAAATTTAATTTCCATACAGCAAATGTATAAATACAGAAATAAAGCATAGTTGAAAAAATTTCATTTAAAGCTGTAAATCCTTCAATTTTAATTGTAGGACTAAAAGGTAAACTCCATGTAGTTTTGCTCCACATTAAAATTTTAAAAAGATGCAGAAACAAATAGAATTCTACGAAAACAAATTGGCTTTTGAAATGGATCCGTCTGACCTTTACGATGCATTTGAGAAAAGTACTGATTATATAGCGGTTGATACTCGACAGGCATTTGGTTACGAAAAAGAACATATTCCATCGGCAATTAATCTCCCACACAGAGAGATGACTGAAGAAAGTACTAAGCATCTCGATAAATCTAAAATTTATGTGTGTTATTGTGATGGTATTGGCTGTAATGCTTCTACAAAAGGTGCTTTAAAAATGAGTAAACTGGGTTTTAAAGTAAAAGAGTTAATGGGAGGAATTGAATGGTGGAAATTCGATGGATATGCTACAGAAGGTTCAAAGCCAAGCAAAGGTTCTAAGTTTGTATGTGCCTGTTAAATAATAAACCTCATGGAAATACGATTTGCTGAAAATAAAGATATCTATGCGATAATAGACTTATGCAAAGCCCACACTGCGTATGAAAAAGCAGATTACAATGCTGAAAATAAAGCTGAGTCATTAGAAAAATTACTTTTTGCTACTGACTCAGTCTTAAAATGTTTGGTAGTTGAAGCAGACAAAGAAATAGTAGGCTATGCCACATTCACTAAACAGGTTTCTACTTGGGATGCAGACTACTACATTTATTTAGATTGTTTGTTTATACAAGAGCATGCAAGAGGAAATGGAATAGGTAAACAAATAATGTTTGCTATAAAAGATTATGCTTGTTCCGTAGGTTGTTCTGCAGTACAATGGCAAACCCCTGATTTTAATAAAAGAGCTATAAAGTTTTACAAGGAGCTTGGAGCCACTTCAAAAACTAAGGAAAGATTTTCTTGGAAATTTGATTTATAATCCCATACGATCATTATGGTTTGAGTAAATGATTTTAAGAAAATATATTGGTACTAATTAATCTTAAACCATAATGATATCTTTTTATACATTTATATTTGTAACATTTTGACATGAATGAAATTAATATACACTGAAATCCCATGTTATTTAACAGAACTCCAGTCAGTTATACTTAGACTTACATAATAATACTCATAATTAAATATAACTATATTAAGTTATATCACTATGTGGAAATAAATTTATATAGCTCTAAAAATGGTATTTTTTTAATCATCTATTTTTATAAAAAACAGTTTTTCTGCTATTTTTCATTTATAATATGTCCTGAAAATTTTATATTTCATCACTTTCTTAATGATTAAAAAAACTCAAAGTATAGGAAATAAAAATGCCTTAAATTATCCAAAAACAAAGAAAAATCTACTTTTTAAAACCCAATTTGGGTCATAAATATTTATCTTTAGAACCTGAAAAATAGTCGCAATACTAATTTTAAATCCTTCTTTGATTTACCTAAAATTTGTGTGTTAACAATGATGCTGATTTATATTTTGAAATAAATATTATCTTAGTGTTAAGTAACATAGATATTAGCGTTAAAGTAATTTATCTACCTTAAATAGGTGGCACACCATATTATATTAGAATGATACATTTAAAGTAATTAATCATCCCCAAATATGACTTATGTCATTTTTGGATATGGTACATTATGTAAAATTTGCAAAAAAATAAATAGATGAGCAATATTATATGTTAAAACAAATAATGTATTAATTGCAATTAACTGATACTGATTAGGTAGTTTATAGTATTAAAAAATGCTGATAATACTACAATATTTAAATTTCAAAAAAACAATTATACGCATTTTTATTTTTTAGCTATATATCTGATTAGTATTAAACATTATGTATAGTATTTAATCTAAAAATATTTACGAACTTGATAGCTAATAGCTTAAAAGAACCTTTAAATGAAATTATTTTAAGGATTAGTTTAGATGGATTAATTACTTATTGTGATTCAAATGCCAAGTCTATTTATGGCTATTTGCCACATGAGCTGATTAACTTGCCATATGCTATTCTTTTGCCCAGAGAGAATATAGACCGTTATTCAGAAGTTTTTAAATCGATATTATTAGATAAACAAATTAAATTTGATGAGAGCAATAGGCTTTTAAAAAATCATACAAAAGTTAAAGTATCTGTAAAGTACTCGTCAATTAAAGACGGTGAAGGTAATATTGTTGGAGTTGCAGCTTCTGAAAATGAATTTTCGGAATTCACAAAAAGTGATTATAAATACCGAGGGTCATATTGTATTAGCAAACAAAATGGCAGAGAATCTCTTTGGTCATGCAAAGCAAGATTTAATTGGAAAAAATATTAGTGATTTAATTCCAAATCGGGTTGTAGGAAAATAGGTTAATCTACAAAATTACTTATTTTTTAATTCTATTACCAAAGACCAAGAGTCAAACACAGCGCTTTATGGCTTAAAAAAAAATGGCAGCAAGTTTCCTATTGAAATCTGTTATGCACCACATAATATTGAAGGCTCTATTATGATATCTACTGCTATCAAAGATATTACTAAAAGAAAACAAGCAGAAGAGAAATTTAAACGATTACTAGAGGCAGCATCAGATGCTATGGTAATTGCTGATAATAAAGGCACCATTGTTTTAATAAATGAGCGAACACAATACTTGTTTGGTTATGCTAGGGAAGAGTTAATTGGACAAAAGATAGAAATTTTAATTCCAGATAAGTATCGAATGATACATTCACATCATAGGAGTAATTATGCTAGGAACCCCAAGTTGAGACCTATGGGTGTGAATATGGAACTGGAAGGTAAAAAGAAAAATGGGGAACACTTTCCTGTAGAAGTAAGCTTAAGTCCAATTCAAGAAGAAAATGGACTTGTAGTTTCTGCTGCTATAAGGGATATATCGGAAAGGAAATACCTAAACAATTGGAGCAAAAAAACCGAGAGTTAGAACAATTTGCTTATATCGCTTCACACGACCTTAAAGAGCCGCTTCATACGATACAAAGTCTTGTAACACTATTACTACTGATTATCATCAAATTCTTGGTAAAGAAGGGAATGAGTATTTATCATACATCATTAAATCTTCTGAGCGGATGGAGCAATTGGTAAAAGAGTTATTGCAATATTCGAGAATTGGCGAAACACGCGACCTTACTTTGATAGATTGTAGTAAATTAGTTTCAGAGGTTATTTTAGATTTAAATGCCCAAATTATTAAAGCAAATGCTCAAATTACAGTTGGTCATTTACCTGAAATTGAAGGTTATGAGACAGAAATTAGACAGCTTTTTCAAAACTTACTTAGCAATGCTATTAAGTTTAGGAAACAAGATATTAACCCAGAGATAGAAATAACATACAATAATGCTAATAACGAGCATACATTTTCCATAAAAGACAACGGGATTGGGATAGACTTCAAATTTTTCGAAAATATATTTGTAATATTTAAAAGGTTACATGTAAGAGAAAAATATGAAGGTACAGGAATAGGGCTAGCACACTGTAAAAAAATAGTAGAATTACATGGTGGTAAAATATGGGTTGAGTCCAATTTAGATAAAGGAAGCAATTTTTTATTTACATTATAAATTCAAGAACATGTTAATTAACAAACCTAAAATAAAAAACATCTTATTAGTTGACGACGACGAAATCGTAAATTTTTTTAATAAAACTGTAATTTCCAGAGCTGTATATACAGAAAATATTACCATAAGTAGAGATGGCATAGAAGCATTAGACTATTTGCAAAGTAGTATAAATGATGAAACCCCAGATCTAATTATGCTCGACATTAATATGCCTAGAATGGATGGATGGCAATTTTTAGATGAATATAAAAATATCAAACAAAATCTAAAGAAGCATCCGGTTATTATTATGCTTTCAAGTTCCAACAATTCTGTAGAAATAGAAAAAGCTCGTAATTCAGGGGAAATATCTGCTTTTAAAAACAAACCTTTAACGGGTGAAAAATTTCAAGAAATTATTGATCAATTTTCTACTTTATTCACAAATACTTTAGAAGAAATTTAACATGTAAAATGCTTATAACTACTAGCAAAAGAATTTTATAAAAATCAAATAATGAATAGGTATTAATGCACTCAATTAACTATCGAAAATACGTTCAATTAAAGTTCTGAATTCCAAATTGCTAGTTATATAAAAAGAAAGATGGATCGGCATATTATGTTGATTTAACCATTTCACCAATTTTAGATAATGATAATAAACCTGTAAAATACATAGCTGCCCGATATGTAATAGAAGATGAAACCTTTGGAGAAAAATTAATTGAAGAACAAGATAGACATTTACTGAGTGATTAATAATTATTTGAGAGTGAGATAATCTAATTTCAGTTCCAGATTACTTTGGGCACTAAGGCTAATTATGTATTTTGGCTAACTATCATAAACGCTAATATATACGATGAAAAAAATTATATTTACGCTTTTAAGTGGTCTTTTCCTTATAGCTTGTAATTCTAAAAAGCAAGAGCAAAAACCACCAAACATAATTTTTTTCTTAGCAGATGACCTTGGTTACGGCGAAGTAGGAGTGTATGGACAAGAAAATATTAAAACTCCAAACATAGATGCATTGGCTAAAAACGGAATGATGTTCACGCAACACTATTCTGGAGCGCCTGTTTGTGCACCAGCTCGGTATGTATTTTTAACTGGCAAGCATTTAGGGCATGCATATATTAGAGGGAACGATGAGTGGAACGAAAGAGGAGATGTTTGGAACTACGAAAAAGTATTTGCTGATCCTACGCTAGAAGGTCAAAGACCTATACCAGAAAGTACAGTTACACTGGGGAAAGTATTACAAAAAGTGGGATACAAAACCAGTGTTTTGGGTAAATGGGGTTTAGGTGCTCCACAAACAGAAGGTGTTCCCAATTTACAAGGCTTCGATTATTTTTATGGATATAATTGCCAGCGACAAGCACATAACCTTTATCCATCTCACCTGTGGGAAGATACAACAAAAGTATTACTCAAAAATGCATTAATTTCTCCTCACACAAAGCTAGATTCTTTGGCAGATCCTTATGAGGAAGCGAGTTATTCAAAGTTTACGCAAGAAGAGTATGCACCTGAAATGATTCAGCAAAAAGCTTTATCATTTATAGAAGAAAATAGAGATCAACCTTTCTTTATGTATTATGCTTCTCCATTGCCACACTTACCAATACAAGCACCTAATGAATTTGTAGAAAAGTATCGCAAACAGATTGGAGAAGAGAAACCATACAAAGGAGATAAGGGATATTTCCCGAATAGGTATCCAAGAGCGACTTATGCAGCTATGATTAGCTATTTGGATTTTCAATTAGGTGAGCTGATTGAAACACTCAAAAAACAGGGTATATATGACAATACCATTATTATTTTTTCTAGCGATAATGGTCCTACTTATACTGGCGGAGTTGACTTTGAGTACTTCGAAAGTTCTGCTCCATTTGCCAATGGTTATGGTCGCACAAAAGGCTACGTGTATGAGGGCGGCATTCGTGTACCTATGATAGTGAGTTGGCCACAACATATTAAAGCCGGAAGTAAAAGCGAGCATGTTTCGGCTTTTTACGATTTAATGCCGACCATTTGTGATATTACTGGTGTTGAGGCACCAAAGGATATTGATGGCATTAGTTTTAACCCAACTTTGCTCAACCAAGAGCAGCCAGAACATGAATTTTTATATTGGGAATTTCCAAGTTATAATGGGCAACAGGCAGTTAGAATGGGTAAGTGGAAAGGCATTAGAAAAGATATTTTTGATGGAAATCTAACAATCGAATTATACGATCTTGAAACTGATATTAAAGAGCAAAATGATGTAGCCAGCCAAAACCCTCAGATTGTAGAACAGATAAAAGCCATTATGGAACAAGCACACGAACCTGCAGAAAATGATAAGTTTAAAATTAAGCAATTGGGAGATTCGTAGAACTATCAGAATAGAAAAAATCCGTAAGCTCAATTAGTATTGCCAATTTAGTTGGTGAGTTAAAAAAAGTTAAAAGTAAATATCTATTTAGGGTTTTATTCTAGGTAAACCATCTATTATTTAGGTATAAAAATACCTTTAATAAACTAATGGAAATACAGATATGAGAAATTATTTTTTATTCGCTGTTGCCTTAATTGTTCTGAGTTGTACAAAGAAACCAAATGAGAGTATAGACAATAAGCTCAAAACATATTCAATAAATAATACTTCTGAGTCTGTTATTCCGTGGAATTCTCTTATTCAAGAAATCAAATTTATTCCTTTAGAAACTACACCGAACTCTTTAGTATCAGAAGTAGACCATCTCATTATTGACAATGGTAATATATATATTCAAAATTTCCATAATCAAGTTTTACAGTTTTCTGAGGATGGAAAATTTAAAGGCCAAATAGGGAGAAAGGGTAGAGGGCCTGAAGAGTATTTAAATGTAATGGATTTCCAGATAAGAAATAATTATGTTTTGATATTGGATAGCAAGTCAATTAGAAAATATGATACGTATGGAAATTATATTAGCAAACTAACTTGGGGGAAAGCAGAAGATATTCAGCTTTATGCTAACAGGTTTTGCTATTTTAACGACAACAAATACTACTTATGGAATTCCAGTTTAGATGGCACTCCAGCAGAGCAAGATTGCTATTTGTTGCATCAAGTCACAGATGGTAAAATAACTAAATCACTTTTGCCAACACAGTTTAGCGGTATGGCTAATCATCGATTTTATTCAATGCCTAATGGCAACTATCATATTAGACCTACGCAATACGATAATACAGTTTACGAACTGTCAGCAGATACTCTGATAAAAGCTTATCAAATTGATTTTGGAGAAAATAACGTACAGATAGCCAAGCTAAAAAAAGGCTATTCCTCAGAGATTTCTGATTATAATTTCGATTACATTAATGAGAACAAAAAGTGGTCGAGAGTTCATTATTATTTTGCCGAAAACAAACAGTTTCTGTTTTTCAATTTTACAAGCTTTCAGAAAGAAAATGATTTATCTTGGGCTTTGGTTAATAAAGAAACTCACAAAACTTATGTTACCCAAAAACTACTTATTGATGATGTTTTGCCCGTTTCTATGATAGGCACTGATCTTAAAACAGACCAGATAATAGGAATTGTTACGCCGCAAGATATCCTAAAAGCTTTAAAAAGAAATGCTAATTTGTTCGATAATTTAATACTTTCGAAAGAAGATTTAGCAATGTTAAATCAGCTAAAAGAAACAGATAATGTAGTATTGGCAAAAGTTAGATTTAAGTGAATATTTGTTTGAATAGGTTCAGTAAAACTCATTAATCTAAAAATGATTAGAAGATTTATAATTGGTGTGTTTTTAATATTATTTTACCCTGCAATTTTAAATGGGCAATCTTTTAATAAATTAGATAGTATAGTTTGTTATCAAATTCCGTGGATGACAACTACAGTATTTAATATTGATAAAAATGAGCTAGTCAGAGGAGATTTATTTAATAATATAAAACCTAAAGAAACGAGCTGTAAATCAGAAGATGCCTTAAGATATTTCGAACTATTTCTATCATCAGATAATAAAAGTATTTCTAAAAACAGCCTAATTGAAGAATTTGATCCTAGAATGGTGTTAATTTTATTCTTTGAAAAAGGAGCAAGTGATACACTATTAATAGATAATAGAAAAAATTATTTTTTTGATAAAAAGTGTTTTTTACCAAGTGTAAAACTGATGTTATGGATTAATGAATTTATTAAAACTCCAGATGAACTTAACAAGTTCTTTACAAAGGAGACAGCATCACAATTGAAATATGAAAATAGTTTTATGCTTGAAACTATTAATAACAAGTAAATTTTATCTCTTTATCAAAAGGAATATTTAAGGCTGAAGAGTATCATAACATTTTGTTTATCAGCTTCTGTTAAAATCAATAATAGCATTTTTGATGGAAATGAATAATTAAATTTAAATAGATTATTATTTATATAGGACTTACGCATTTAAGTTAAAATGATAATT